>NZ_SMKJ01000072.1:0-25340 GCF_004348615.1 Micromonospora sp. KC207 | reverse complement strand
AGTTCTACAAGAACTTCGCGGTCTGGTCGTACTTTCAGCGGAAGGACCCGTTCGAGGGTGACCTGAAGGGCACGACATACTCGATCACCTTCGAGGACGGCTGGGTCTGGATGATCCCGATGAAGGGTGACCTGTACAGCGTCGGACTGGTCGTGGACCGCACCAAGTCCGCCGAGGTGCGGCAGCTGGGGGCCGACGCGTTCTACCGATCCACCCTGGCGAAGTGCGGCAAGGCCATGGACCTCCTCGCCGGCGCAAAGATGGTGGACGACGTCCGGATCGTGCACGACTGGTCCTATGACACCGAGGTGTTTTCCGCGGATCGGTTCTTTCTCTGCGGCGACGCCGCGTGCTTCACCGATCCACTGTTCTCACAGGGGGTGCATCTCGCCTCACAGTCAGCCGTCTGTGCGGCCGCGGCGATCGACCGAATCACCCACAACAAGGACGAGACCGACGCGGTGCACGCCTGGTACAACCGCACCTACCGTGAGGCATACGAGCAGTACCACGAGTTCCTGGCGTCGTTCTACACGTTCGCGTCCTTCACGGAACCGGACTCCGAATTCTGGCGGAAGCGGCGGATCAGCGAGTCCGACGACGAGCGGCTGAGCCGCAGGAAGTGGTTCGAGAAGTTGGCGCGCGATGGACAGGACTCCGGTGTGACGCTGGACGGCTTCCGCGACCGGGCGTCCACGATGATTTCCATCGGCAGGCACCAGCGGCAGCAGCTGAGCGACGAGTTCTCCGAGGCCGAGCTGAACGCGGCGCGGGTGCGCTGGATCAGCGATCTGACCGCCCGCCTCAACAGCATCACGCGGCTGCGGTGGACTGGCAGCAAGGCCATTTTGAAGCCCTACTACCGGGTCGATGCGCTGAGTTTTCGTCTTGAGCCGCGAGAAATTCTGTCCAACGAAGACGATCTGGACATGAACCAGTACCCGCTGGACGAGGCGACCCGGCAGGTCTTCCAGGACCTTGCCGAGGAGGAGTTCGGATACAAGACGCTCGTCAAGCGGCTCGGCGGTGTGGGCAGGCAGGAGCTCAGCACCCAGATCGTCCTCCGGCTCATGGAGGCCGGGCTGCTCACCGGCTACGACAGCGACGGCGCCAAGGTGACCGTCCAAGGCCGGCTTCACTTCGGCGGGGTCGGCGTCGAATACGAGGTGTGACACCGGCATCCGACTGCGTGGAGTGCCGGTGCGGCCGCCGTCCGATCACCGTGCGGCATGTCGATGCACGGAGATCGGACGGCTGGTGCCGGTTGGTACGCAGCGGTGCGAACCACCAACAGATCACACATCCCGGTCGAGAGGGAAGCATGTGAAGCGCATCAAGCTGGGGACTCTGGACATTTCCCGGATCGGCCTGGGCACGATGGGCATGTCCTTTGGCTACACCGGTGCGGGCATGGACGACACCGAGTCCATCCGCACCATTCACCGGGCGATCGAGCTGGGTGTGACGATGCTCGACACGGCGGAGGTCTACGGGCCGTTCACCAACGAGCGGCTCGTCGGCCGGGCCATCCACGGCCGCCGTGACGAGGTGGTACTGGCGACGAAGTTCGGCTTGATCTCGCACACGGGCGGCGGCCCGGGCCAGCTCGACAGCAGCCCGGCGAACATCCGCGCCGCCATCGAGGGCTCCCTGCGGCGCCTCGGTACCGACTACATCGACCTGTACTACCAGCACCGCGTCGACCCGAACACACCGATCGAAGACACCGTCGGCGCTCTCGCCGAACTCGTCGCCGAAGGCAAGGTACGCCAGATCGGGTTGTCCGAGGTCAGCGTCGGAACGATCCGCCGCGCCCACGCCGTGCACCCGGTCGCCGCGCTGCAATCCGAGTACTCCCTGTGGACCCGCGACCCCGAGGCGGCCGTGCTGCCACTCCTGCGCGAACTGCACATCGGGTTCGTGGCCTACTCACCGCTGGGTCATGGGTTCCTCACAGGCCAGGTCCGCTCGGCCGAGCATTTCGACGCCACCGACCTACGCACGACCAATCCACGATTCACCGGTGAGAACTTCCGGCGTAACCTGTGCATCGCCGACGAGGTCGAGGCCATCGCCGACGAGGTCGGCGCAACGCCCGCCCAGGTGTCCCTGGCCTGGATTCTCACCAAGGGTGACGACATAGTTCCCATCCCTGGCACCAAGCGGGTCGACCGGGTCGAGGAGAACATCGCCGCCGACCGCGTCGAACTGACCGCCGAACAGATCGCCAGGCTCGACAGCCTCCCGTTGGCGGCAGGCGAGCACCACAACGAAGAGCAGATGCGGATGATGGATCGCTGATCGGGCTACCGGCAGCACGCACCGCACGGCGCTGACCACAAGCTCAGCGCTGCGCAGTAGCCACAACATTGCAACAAGCGGTGCGGTGGGGTCGGCGCGGGGCCCGGCGCACCGGCGGCGCACCGGAAAAGGAGTGACCCGGCGCGCCGGAACCGCGAGACGCCACACCACTCATGCATTAACATTCGTCCATGATGGCTTCGCGAGCATTATTCACGTTTCTGGGAGCGGCGGGTCTGACTCTCGCCCTGACGACATCCGCCGGCGCCGTGGTCGCCGGGCCGCACGGCCCGGCGGCGACCACATCGGACGGTGGTGCTGTCTCCGTCGCGCCGCACCCCGCCCACGGCGGGGTGTTCCGCGACGAGCGGGGCCGCGAGGTCGTGCTGCGCGGCTTCAACGTCTCGGGCAGCACCAAGCTGTACGAGAACAACCTCCTGCCGTTCCGCAGCCGCGCCGACGCCGCCGTCTCCGCACAGGCCATGCGGGACCTGACCGGGGCGAACACGATCCGTTTCCTGATCTCCTGGGAGGGGGTCCAGCCGGCCCCGGACCGGATCGACACCGGCTACCTGGACCGGGCGGTCGAGCAGATCCGCGAGTTCACCGACCGTGGCATCTATGTCCTGGTCGACTACCACCAGGATCTCTACTCCGCTCACCTGTTCCACCGCGACAGCTGGTACACCGGTGACGGCGCACCCGCCTGGGTGATCCAAGCCGGCGGCTACCCCCGCGAGTCGTGCGGGATCTGCTTCCTGTGGGGGCAGAACATGATGACCAACGCGGCCGTGCGCCAAGCGATGGCCGACTTCTGGCACAACCGGACCCTGCGCACCGATGCCGGCGAGGTCGGCGTCCAGGACGCGTTCCTCACCCAGGCCACGGCGGCCATGCGGCATCTCGCGCAGCGGCTGCCGGCCGCGTCGTTCCGCAACATCATCGGGTTCGACCCGTTCAACGAGCCCTTCGACGGGGGTCTGGAGGGCCGATCCGGCGCGGAGTGGGAACGCACTTACCTGCTCCCGTTCTACCAACGCTTCCGCGCGGCGATGGACACCGCCGGCTGGACGGCGAAACCGGCCTTCGTCGAGCCCCTGGTCTTCTGGAACACCGGATTCTTCGAGCAGGGCGGGCTACCGCAGTCCCCGCCGCTTGGCGAACGCTTCGTGTTCAACAGCCACTACTACGACGGCGCCCGGATCACCCTGGACCCCTCCCCCGCCGGCGACGGCACATACGCGGCGGCGATGAACCGGATCCGGAGCCGGGCCGGTGACCTGGACACCGCGCCGTTCGTCTCCGAGTTCGGCAACAAGCTCTCCGGCCACGGCAGCGACCGGACCCCGTGGATGCTGCGCGCGATGTACCAGGGCATGGACGCCGGGGTGGCTGGAGCCCGGTGGTGGGCCGACCCGCGCGCGGGCGGGACGGTGCTGTCGGGCACCCAGTGGCAGTGGGACATCTACCACGACCGGCACCACGAGCTGATGAACGGCAACCCGGACAAGGTGCAGACCGACGGGGACGCCTGGAACGACGAGGACCACTCGGCCGTCGAGATGGACGACGCCGGGACCGTGACACTCCGGCTGGACCGGCGGCTGCTCGATCGGCTCTACCCGAGTGCGGTGGCCGGCGACACCCTCGCCTTCGCCTACGAGGACCTGGCCCGATCCGGCTACGGCGGCGCCGGGCAGCAGCGCGCCTGGCTGACCCCGCCGGCGACCATGCCGGCGGTGTCGGCGCTGGTGGCCGGACGCCAGTACGGGGTGCTGGTCTGGCGTCAGCCGGCCACCGGTCCGAACGGGCCGACCGAGCTGCACCTGCCCGCCTCGTTCCCGGCCGCCGGCACCGCCGTGGTGAGCGACGTCGCCACCCTGCACGGCGTCCCCGCCACCGGGCCGGTGTCGGTCGCCCGGGAGGTCGGCGCGCGTTCCGCGCAGCGCCTGCTGGTCGACACCGCCGACTCCCCCGCCGGTACGGTGCACGTCGCACTCGTGGTCGGCGCCACGTCCGGCGCACCGGTGACCGCCGAGCAGCTCACCGCGGCCCGCTCGGAACTGCTGCGCTGGCGGGACACCATGTTCGGTCCCACAGCCCGCCGGTAGGCCCGTTTCGAGCGTGCCCGGGGCAACGGAGGGGGTGCCCCGCCCGGGGCGGGGCACCCCCTCGGCCGCCGCCACCCTCGGCAGCCACGGCAGGAGTTCCTCAAGGTCGACAATCCGTGGGGAGCTGGGTCTCCTCCCCCGGGCCCGCGTCTCCTGGTCGGCCGGTTCAGCGGCGCACCGTGGTCGGCGCGCCCAGGGTGACCGGAGCGATGCTGATCCTGTCGATGTCGGGGGCGTAGGCGTCCGGGTTGCCGAAGACCAGCGGACCGTCGGCGGTGGAGCCTCACCGGGATGGTGCGTTTTAGGAAGCGGTTCTTCCGCCTCGACCGTGACCGCGGCGGTGTCGGCCTCGGCGACCCGGGTGATGGTCACCTGCTGGAGCAGGATGCCCCTGGTCGAACGGATCTCGACCTCGTTGATGCCCTGGCTGAGGTGCACCCGCACGGTGGAGCGCCAGTCGCCCCGGCGAGATGCGGCGACCGTGGCCACCCGACGGCCGTTGACCGTCACCTTGGCGCTCGTGGCGCCGGTGCTGCGGTGACGACGGACGGGATGCCGGAGACGCCCTCCGCGCCGGACAGGGTGATCTCGCGAACCTCGATGTCGACGCGCGGGCCGAAGACGCGCGGCTTCAGACCGGACAGGCGCAGGAACACCGGCTTGCTAACCGCCGCCGTACAGGACAGTGGCCCGCTTGTTGGCGACGTCGACAGCGCCGATGCCCTGGAGGGTGTCCACCGTGTCGAGGGCGGGTGGCGTGACGGCGACGGTCTGGGCACCCTCCAGGTCGCCGTACCACTTGAACATCCACCAGCCGGCGTTCGCGGCGTTGACGCGGGCGCTGTTGTCGCTCAGGTTCCCGGCGTAGTTCAGTACGCGGTCTGCCCGTCGACCTTCAGGTCCTCCATGGTGGACAGCCACTGGATGAGCTGTCCCGGACCCACGCCGCAGCCGCCACGTCACGGACACTCGGAACGGCATCCCGCCGTTGCCGGGCCGGCCTGCCGGAAGACGGTCGCATCACCGCACCAGCATGATCGGTCACCCTGCGTCGGGTCGCCCGACATCCCGCCCTCTCCGGACAGAAACCGCAAAATCGGGCTGAACCCACCACCCCGATGAACCGGCGGCTCCCCCACCCGTTCACGTTCGTCCTCACCCGTGACGAGGCGCGGTGAGGGCACCCGGCAGCAGATGTGGTGGAAGGTACGCCTCAACCGGCGTACGGGGACAATCTTGCGTCAGTGGCCCTGGTAGAGGGCGTCGACGTCGGCGGCGTACCGTTCGATGACGACGTCGCGCTTGATCTTGAGAGTGGGGGTGAGTTCCCCGGCTTCCTCGGTGAAGTCCTCGGGCAGGACGCGGAACGTCTTGATCTGCTCCGCCGTGGACACCGTCTCGTTGGCCCGGTCGATCGCGGCCTGCACCTCCTGGCGCAGCTCCGGGCTGTCCCGCAGCTCGGCCACGGAGGCGTCCGGGCGCTGGCGCGCGGCACGCCAGCGCACCCAGGCCCACTGGTCGATGGTGACCAGCGCGGCCGCGTAGGGCCGGCCGTCCCCGACGACCAGGCACTGGCTGACCAGCGGATGGGCGCGGACGGCCTCCTCCATCGGGGCGGGGACGACGTTCTTGCCCCCCGCGGTGATGATGATCTCCTTCTTGCGGCCGGTGATGCGCAGCCAGCCGTCGTCCCAGCTGCCCAGGTCACCGGTGCGGAACCAGCCGTCGGCGGTGAACGTCGCCCCGGTGGCGTCCGGATTGTTCCAGTAGCCGGGGAAGACCACGTCTCCCCGGGCGAGGATCTCCCCGTCGTCGTTGATGCGCAGCTCCACGCCGGGCAACGGCCGGCCGACGGTGCCGATCCGTTGGACCGACGGCGGGTTCACCGTCAACGCCGGTGACGTCTCCGTCAGCCCGTACCCCTCCAGCACGGTGACCCCGACGCCGCGGTAGAAGTGCCCCAGCCGCTCGCCGAGCGGCGCGCCGCCGACGATGGCCGTCCGGCACCGTCCGCCCAACGCCGCCCGGATCTTCCGGTACGCCAGCAGGTCGCACACGGCGTGGGCCAGCCGCAGCGGCAGGCCGGGGCCGCCCGGGGTGTCGCGGGCGCGGCTGTGGCGCACCGCCACCTGTGCGGCCAGGTTGAACAACCGGCCCCGGTGCGCATCGGCCGCCTTGTCCCGCGCCCGGTTGTACATCTTCTCGAAGACCCGGGGCACCGCGAGGATGAACGTCGGGCGGTAGGTGCGCAGCTGTTCGGTGACGCCGGTGACGTCGGCGCTGTGCAGCAACGTGGCGCGGGTCTGCACCATGCCCACCTGGATCAGCCGGGCGAACGCGTGCGCCAACGGCAGGAACAGCACCGTCGACGCCCCCGGGTGCAGGACCGGTGACAGCACGTCGACGGCGGCGGTGACGTCGCAGTGGATGTTGCGGTGGGTCAGCACGCATCCCTTGGGCCGGCCCGTCGTCCCGCTGGTGTAGACGATCGTCGCCATGTCCGCACCGGTCACCCGGGTACGACGGGCGTCGACCTGGTGGTCGTCGACGCTCCGGCCGCACCCGGCGAGGGCGATCAGGTCACCGGCGTCGATCTGCCAGACCTGACGCAACGCCGGCAGGTCCGGCCGCAGGCCGGCGAGCATCTCGGCGTGGCCGGGTTGCTCGACCACGCAGCCCGTCGCCCCGGCGTCCGCCAGGATCCAACCAACCTGGTCCCGGCTGGCGGTGTCGTAGATCGGCACGGTCACCGCGCCGATCGCCCACAGGGCGTAGTCGACGAGCGTCCACTCGTAGCGGGTACGGCTGAGCAGGGCAATCCGGTCACCGTGTGCCACGCCGGAGGCGAGGAAGCCACGGGCCAGGACCAGGACGTCGTCCCGGAACTGCTCGCACGTCACCGGCAGCGCGCTGCCGTGCACCGGCCGTCGGGCGGGCCACGCCCGGGACACCGGCGCCGGGCGGACGAACTGCACCGCTGCGGGGTCCTCCCGGGCATTGATCCACACCTGCTCGGCCAGGCCCAGTGTCCCGGATACCGCGGGCGCGGTCGCCGTCGCCACGTCCTGCATCGTCATCCCCCTCGCCGCCCGCGGCACAGGCCGGACCCGTCGTACGGGTCTGTCCCATCGTGGCGACCCCGTCGGGGGTGATTGCCGAAAATGGCGAAAATGCTCCCGGACCGGGCCGACGACGGGTAGTGCGACCGGGCGCGCAGACGCAGGGCTTCGCGGTCAACGAGGGCCCGGCCAACCCGGCCAGCCGGTGGGCTGGCCGGGTTGGCCGGGCCGGTCTCAGCGCAGCGTCCGGAAGAACGCGCGCAGGTCGTCGACGAGGAGGGCAGGCTGTTCCATGGCGAAGAAGTGCCCGCCCCGGTCGTACTCGGTCCAGCGCACGACGTGGTGGTCGCGCTCGGCGAGGCGGCGGACGGTGAGATCGCGGGCCGTGGCGACCAGGACCCCGGTGGGTACGTCGCCGCGACCGGCCTCGTCGCTCCACGCGGCGGCGGTGATGTCCTCGTAGTAGACCTGGGCGGCGGAGCCGCCCGTGCCGGTCAGCCAGTAGAGGGTGACGTTGGTGAGCAGACGGTCGCGGTCGACTGCGTCGTCGGGCAGCCCGTCGTCGGGGTGGTCGGTGAGCCGCTGGAAGTGCTCCACGATCCAGGCGAGCTGGGCGGCCGGCGAGTCGTGCAGCCCGTACGCCAGGGTGTGTGGGGACTTCGCCTGGATCTGGAGGTAGCCGTCGTTGTACTCCGCCATGTCTGCCAACCGGCGCTGCTCGACCTCGGTGAGGCCGTCCAGTTCCCCCTCGGCACCGGTGGGGAAGGTGAACAGCGCGTTGACGTGCACGCCGATGACCCGGTCGGGGGCCTGCCGGCCGAGGGCCGAGGCGACCCACGAGCCGGTGTCGCCGCCCTGCACGCCGTAGCGGTCGTACCCGAGCCGGGCCATCAGCCGCCCGAGCGCCCCGGCCATCCGCTGTGTGCCCCAGCCGGGTCCGACCAGTGGGGCGGAGAACCCGAACCCGGGCAGCGACGGCACCACCAGGTGGAACGCGTCGTCGGGGTCGCCGCCGTGGGACCGCGGGTCGGCCAGCGGGCCGAGGGTGTCGAGGAACTCGACGAACGAGCCCGGCCAGCCGTGCAACAGCAGCAACGGCGTCGCGTCCGGCTCGGGTGAGCGGACGTGCAGGAAGTGCAGGCGCTGGCCGTCGACGTCGGTGACGTACTGCGGGATGTCGTTGAGCGCGGTCTCGTGCTTACGCCAGTCGTACCCGGTCCGCCAGTACCCGGCCAGTTCCCTCAGGTAGGACGCGGGGACGCCGCGCTGCCAGCCGACGTCGGGCAGCTCCGGCCAGCGGGTGGCCGCCAGCCGTGTTGCCAGGTCATCCAGGTCGGCCTGTGGGATCGCGATACGGAAGGGGCGGATGTCGTCAGCTGCGGTAGTCACGGCACCGACGTTAGGAGCCACTGAGGTCAGGATCGGTCCCAACCTTCTGGCAGTCTCGCCACCATGGTGAGTTCCTCGGCGCGGCTGCTCCAACTGTTGTCCCTGTTGCAGTCCCGCCGGCACCGCTCCGGCCCGGAGCTGGCCGACCGGCTCGGCGTCACCGTGCGCACGATCCGGCGGGACGTCGACCGGCTACGGGAGCTCGGCTACCCGGTGCACGCCAGCCAGGGCCGCGCCGGCTACCGGCTCGGTGCCGGGGCAGTCCTGCCGCCGCTGCTGCTCGACGACGACGAGGCAATCGCGGTCGCGATCGGGTTGCGCACTGCCGCCGCCAGCGCGGTGACCGGCATCGACGAGACGGCGCTGCGGGCGATGACCAAGCTGGAACAGGTCCTACCGGCCCGGCTACGCCACCAGGTCGCGGCGGTGCAGTACGCCACCGTCCGTGCGGGGCATCCGGGGCCGACGGTCGGTCCGGACGTCCTGGCCACGATCTCCGCCGCCTGCTACCGGCGGGAACGGCTGCGGTTCGACTACACCGACCACCACGGCGGCCGGTCGAGCCGGCTGGTCGAGCCGCACACCCTGGTCAGCTTCGCGCGGCACTGGTACCTGCTGGCCTGGGACACCGGGCGCGGCGACTGGCGGTGCTTCCGCGTCGACCGGCTCCGCCCCTGGACCCCGACCGGCCCACGGTTCGCCGGCCGGGAGCCACCCGGCGGGGACGCGGCGGCGTACCTGGCGCGGCAGTTGTCCCTCGGGCCGTGGGCGGTACAGGCGAGCGTGACCATGCACGCACCGGCCGCCGTGGTGACCGAGCGGCTCTGGCCCGGCATGGGCACGGTGGAGGCCGTTGACGCGACGAGCTGCCTGCTGCACCTCGGCGCCGGCACGCCCGGGGACCTGGCGTGGATGGTGGCGGTGATCGGCGTCGACTTCACCGTCGCCGGGCCGCCCGAGCTGGTCGACGCCGTACGGGGGCTCGGCGACCGGTGCCGGCGGGCCGTGCCCGGAGGGGATGTGGACGGTGGCGTGGGCTCGCTCGCGCCGGGACACGGGGCCGCTCAGTCCAGATAGTTCTCGGGCCCGCCGACCCGGACGGTGTCCAGCGTGACACAGTGGAAGCCGCCACCGAGCAACTGCGCGTGGCGCAGCCGGTGCGGCAGCACGGTGATCCCGCGCCCCTCGATCGCGGCGATCAGCTCCGGCTGGTCGGCGTCGACGATGGCGTGCTCCTCGTCCACCATCAGCAGGTTCATGCTGATCCAGTGTTCGCTCAAGGTGGGCGGTCCCACCGCTGACCGACGCAGCGGCGGACACCACAGCACATCCCAGCCACGCAGCGGTTCCGGTATGGCGTCCGGCTTGATCCGGCCCGGGTTGAGCAGCACCAGCCCAGGGCGCAGCAGGGCGATGGTGCTGTCGATATGGGTGTAGCCGTAGATTCCGCGCAGCGGATGGACCCGGATGTCCCCCAGCAGCCGGACGACGGACTCCAGCCAGCGTAGACCGAACTCGTTGCCACTGCGCGACACCTGGTAGAAGAGGTCGCGGCCGAGCCGGAGGACGTTGGCGGCGTCGAAGACCGGTTCGCTCTCCCCCAGGTCTGGCAGACCGTCCGGGTCTACCAGGTACAACTCGTCGAGCAGTTGCGGGCGGGGCGCGGCCAGCCAGGTGGCGCCGTGCAGCAGGTAATGCTGGAAGAGGGGGCGCAGCCCGAACAGCTCGAAGTAGCGGGACCGCGTCGGGCTGGCGGTCTCGATGATGGTGGAGCCCACCACCAGGGTGAGATCGCGCGGGCAGTACGAGGTGAAGCCGGCGCTGCGCCAGCGTGGCGTGGCGAACTCGACGCTGTGGTCGACGATCGCGGGCCGGTGCACGGTCACGCCCAGCCCGCGCAGGCTGGCGCAGAGTACGGCCAGGTCCTCGTTCGTCTCCTCGACGATCTGCGCCGGCACCTCGCCCACCTCGAGCTTGCCCAGCTCGGCCCGGGTCAGTTTCGGAAAACAGCTCAGCCACGCCGACGGGTCGTCCTGCTCCGGGAGACGGATGTGCGTGGCGTCCCCGACGACGATCTCACGGAGCCGGGTGAACTCGTCCCAGGAGTTCACCGCCGGCCGACCGAACGGATCCGGGACGGACGGGGCCGGCGTGGTGACGGTCCGCTCTGCGGTCACGGTCAGTATCCTGTCCTGTCGTCGATGCTGGATTTCTCCGTCGGCAATTTCTCCGTCGGCACCAGAAAGCTGCGCTCGAAGGTGAGGACCACCTCGCCGGTGGCCTTGCGGCCGGTGGTACGGCAGCTCACGATGCCCTCGCCCGGCCGGCTTGTGGAGAGCCGTTTGGCGGTCACCTCGCTCTCGGCGTAGAGCGTGTCTCCGACGAAGACCGGGTTGGGCAGGTGGATCCGGTCCCAGCCGAGGTTCGCGATGGCCCGGCCGCTGGTGCTACGGGCGGTCATCCCGCCGACGATGCTCAGGGTCACCAGGCTGGAGACGAGTGGTCGGCCCCACGGGCCCGCGGCGGCGTACGCGCCGTCGATGTGCAGCGGTGACGCGTTCATGCTCAACATGCTCATCAGCACGTTGTCCATCTCGGTAACGGTGCGGCCGGGGCGGTGCTCGATCACCGTGCCGACGACGATCTCGTCGTAGTAGAAGCCGACCTGTTCGCGGTACCGATTCTCCCCCACCATGCGGTAACCGGTCGGACCGCAGCGGTCCGCCGCCGGCCGCCCTTCCTGTTCAGGCCGCATCGGTCAGCTCCCGCACGTGGTCGGCGAAGGTGGCCAGAACCCCCTGGTCGATATCCGCGCGGATCATGATTCGCAGCCCGGCCTGTCCCTGCGGCACGATCGGGAAGAACACCGCGGAGCTGTAGAAGCCCCGCTGGTACAGCTCCGCGGAGAGCCGGATCGCCCGATCGGCGTCGCCCACGGTGATGCGACGCACCGGCAGGCCGTTGCCGGCGAAGGAGGTGGGCAACAGCTCGTCGAAGTACGCCACGTTCTCGTGCAGCCGGCGCTGCAACTGGCCCAGCTCAGCTGAGCGGTGAATGGCGGCGCTCGCCAACGACGCTCCCACCAGGGGCAGGGCCATGTTCTGCGACCAGCCCACCGGCCCGCCGTGCCGGGCCAGAAAGTCGTACATCGCCCGGTCACCGAGCATGGCCACGCCGCCGCCGGTGCCAAAGCCCTTGCCCAGGCTGGTGACGACGACGGTGAGCGGGTTCATGGTCAGGCGGGATCGCACGAAGCCCTCGCCACGCGCGCCCACAAGCGAAAGCGAGTGCGAGTCGTCGATGAAGAGGAACAATCCGTACCGGTCCTGGAGTTCCAACAGACCGTCCAAGGCGGCAGCGCCGCCCATCGAGTACGCGCCGTCGGCGACGTAGGCCACGCTGGGGTACCGCCTGCAGACGTCCTCCAGGTAGTCCAGGTCGTTGTGTTCGCAGGTGAGGACCAGGCTCTCCTCGGCGCAGATCGGCTTCACGTACGACATGCAGAAGTGGCAGAACCGGTCGAAGACCATCACCCGGGGGCCACCCGGAGCGAGGTGCCCGGAGGCGACCAGGGGCAGAATTCCGGCGGTGAGCGCGCTACAGGTGGTACCAGGGAGCACCTGGGCGCCGAACAGGTCGCCCAACTCCTCCTCCAGCCGGGCCAGCAACTGGTGCCGGATGCGGGTGGTGGAGGTGACCAGCCAGGTGGTGCCGGCCTCGCGTAGCGCCGACATCGCACCCGCGATCACCGCCGGATGGTGGTTGAGCCCGAGGTAGGCGCAGGAACACATGTTGACGAACTCGCGACCGGTCGCCCGGTCGACGAGCCGGTTGTTCGAGTCGCCCGAGGGCGTGTCGACCCTGATCCCGGTCAGGCCATGGTCGGCCGCCGCCTGCCAGACCGGGTCGGCGGTCCGGATCATCTTCTCGGCGTTGCGATACCGGTGCGGCCCGACGACGCTCTGGTGCTCTTCGGTACTCGTCATTTCCCTCTCCCTGCCGATGGGGCCGACGGCTGCTGTCTCGGCGACGGTCAGCCGGATGGGTCGAACTCGTCGAGCAGCCGTTGGGACGCCTCGAAGAAGGGCCGGCCGACCATCACCCCGTCGACGGTGGTGATGCCCTGGCCGCTGCGCCGGCCCGCGGCCACCACCCGCCGGGCCGCTTCCAGCGACTCCGCGTCCGGTGAGAAGACCTGGTTGATGATGGCCACCTGGCGTGGGTGCAGGGCGATCTTGCCGCTGAACCCGAGGTCCTGTGCCAGGATGGCCTCCCGCCGCAGCGCGGTCAGGTCCTGCAGTTGGAAGGTCGGCGAGTCGATCGCCTCGACCTCGGCCGCTCGGGCGGCATTCACCACCCGGATCCGGGCCTGCGCCAGCGGCCCCCAGCGCAGTCGGGTGCCGAGAGCGGACGCGTAGTCTGCGGCTCCGAAGATCAGCGCACGCGGGCGGGGGGACGCCGCCGCGATCGCCGCGGCGTTCTCCACCCCACGCGGCGTCTCGATCACCGCGCACAGTTCGAGGTCAGGGCGAACCGGTCGGAGCAGTCGCGCCACTATCTCGACGTCGCGCGGCGATTCGACCTTGGGTACCAGCACGATAGGTGGCTTGACCGGATATTCGCGCAGAGCGAGCAGGTCCCGCATGCCGTCCGGATCGGTGATCACGTTGACCCGGACGGCGCACCGGCGATCTGCCGCGCTCTCGCAGGTGAAGAACGCGGTCGCCCGGGCCCGGGCCTCGGCCTTGGCCTGCGGCGGTACCGAGTCCTCCAGGTCGACCAGGCAGATGTCGGCTCCGGACCGGTGGCAGTTGGCGTACCGGTCGACCGCGATCGCCGGCGTGCAGAGCATGGAACGGCAGTACCGGGTGAACATCATGCCTCCCGGCGTACGTCGATGAGGACCTTGCCCGTGGTGGCGCGGGCGGCGATCGCCGCATGCGCGGCGCCGACCTCGTGCAACGCGACCGTCCGGTCGACGTGGACCGTGAGCCGACCCCGCCCCGCCAGCTCGAAGAGCCGGTCGGCGACGCCGCACAACAGCCCACGGTCGTCGACCACGTGCCGCATCCAGAAGCCGACGCAGCCGATGGACCCCTGGGCCAACTGCGCGGTGGTCACCGCGACGACGCCGGCCGGGTCCTGCGTGCCCGCCGGTTCGGCCCCGGCCAACCCGGCACCGCCGCCGACGGTTCCGGGATCGCTCCGCGTTGCGGGACGCCAGCCCAAACAGACCAACCGTCCGAACGGTGCCAGGCTGGCGAGGGCGGCCCGGGCCACCGCGCCGCCCACCGAGTCGACGAACAGGTCCACGCCGGCTCCGCCGGCCGCCTCTCGCACCCGGTCGGCCAGCTCCGGGTCGGCCGGGTCCAGCGCCACGTCAGCGCCGAGCCCCTTGACGAACTGCCGCTTCACCGAGGTCGACGCCAGCCCGATCACCGGCGAGGCACCGAGCGCTGCCGCGAGCTGCACCGCGAGGTGCCCGACCCCGCCGGCCGCGGCGGAGACCGCCACGCTCTCCCCTGCCCGCAGCCGACCGGCCAGCGACAGCGCCCCGTACGCGGTGCCGCCCTGCTCGAACAGGCCGAGCGCCTGCGCGTCGTCGATGCCCACCGGGATCTCCACGGTATGCGCGTCCCGGGCCGCCACCACCTCGGCGTACCCACCACCCTGGCGTAGCAGCGCGGCCACCCGCCGGCCGTCGGCCCGCCGGTACCCGACCGCCTCCACCCCGAGCACCGCGGGCAGCGGCAGCTCCGGCTGAGCACCGGCAGTTCGCTCCACGTCGTCGAAGTTGACCCCGGTCAGGGTCACGTCGATCAGGCTCTCCCCCGCGCCGGGCGACGGTTCGGGTATCCGCTCGACGCGTAGCGCTTCCGGGCCGCCGGGTCGGCGCAGGACCACCGCCCGCATCCGCCGGCTCATCGCGACCGCCGGCGACCGATGGGGTTCGGCCTGACGTTCACCGGCCCCCGGCCAGAACCGCTGGTCCGTCCCGACGACGTGGCGCGGGTCATGACCACTGGTCCACGAAGAGTTCACCCAGCCTGCGGTGCAGCTGCTCCGCCGACTGAAGATCGTCCGCGACAGCGCAGCAGGCGACGGTGCCGTCCCCGTCAACGTCGTTGGAGGTGACCACGACCCCGGTACGGCTGGCCGGGTCGTAACCCAGGCCGGCCGCCGCGAGCCGCCCGATGGCCGCCGTGAACGACGGCACGGCCCAACCGTCGCGTTCCAGGAAGACTCGTTTCTCCCGGTAGCCGGGATCGACCACGCGGCCGTCGAGCACCAGGTGCAGGTGGGTGGTACCGGTCAGGCGACAATTGGTCTCGGTGAAGAGCACCTGCCCGTCCGGGGTGACGATGGCGTCGGCACTGACCACCCCCCGGTAACCGAGTACGCGTAGGGACTCGACCAGCCGATCGGCGCCGTCGAGCAACTCCGCTCTGGTCTCCGCGTCGATCGTCTGCGCCGGCACCACCGTGCCGATCGCCACCGGCTCCATCAACAGCTCACCCACCCCGATGAGCTGGGCTGCCTCCTCGGTGACGAGGAACTCCGCGTAGACGGTGGTGGAGCCGGGGAAGAACCGCTCCACCACCAGCCGGTGCGCGTGGCCGGCGGTGAGCCACTCCCAGCGCCGCTGAACGTATGACAGCAGCGCGGGACGGTCCGGCAACACCACCACCCGGGGTGCGCCGGTCGGCACGACGCCATCGGTACGGCTGAGGATCTCGTTGCCGAAACCACCACCGTTGAACTCCAGCTTCACCATCACGCTGTGGTCCTGATCGAAAAGGTCGGTGATCGCCTCCAGCGCCTGTTCCGGCCGGGTGACCACGGTGCCTGGGGCGATCGGCACCCCGGCTCCGGCGGCCAGCGCCCGAAATCCGGCCTTGCTGTTCACCAGCGCGTCGCCGGCCTGGGCGCTGAACGGATAACCGGGTAAGGCCGCCTCCGCGGCCAACGCCCGGGCGAGCCCGGTGACGGAGAGATCCTTGTAAACGGCGACGATCTCGACCGGCTGCCGGTTGCCGAGGGCGCGGCGCAGATCGTTCAGGAAGCTCGGATCGGTGAGCCGATCCGGGGTGAGGATATCCGAGCCGAGACTGCCAGGTGGGGGGATCACGACGGTCAGCGAGGAGGCGTCGGTTCCGGTCAGGTGGGTGACGTAGGTCAGATAGTCCGCCGGCGGGGCGAACGGCAACACCAGTACGTCGCCGTCCCGGGCGAACCAGAACATGCGCTGTGCGACGCAACCACCGGCCCGCAACTGGTCGGAGGTCAGTCCCGCCAGATCGCCGACCATCTCCCAGGTCCGGCTGTTGCCGATGATCAACGTCGTCATGACCGCCCCATCACTGTCGGCGGCATCCTCGGGCACGGCTGCGCCCAGCCGGAATCAACCGACGGCGAGCATGCGACAGAAGACAGCCCGGGCCACCGCCACGACCTTGGCATTGACAGATGGAAATAATTGAAATCCGCCGACCGAAACGCTACCGACCGGCGTCAATGATCACAAGAAGTGATCCGAATCGCACTCAACGTGGCGACGACCGGGTCCCGCGCCCTGGGGCGGACGGTACGGCGAGGTGAGGCGGGCCCGGCCCACGATCGCCAGCCTGCTCTACGACGCCAAGGAGCCGATGGCACTGTCGATGAGCGTGCACAGGATCGGGACGTCCGACCGATGACCAAGCTGCGGGTCACGTGCCAACTGTTCGATCACGCCTTGACTGCCGATGGTAGGAAGGACACGTGCTAACGATCGGGATGCTAGGCGGAATGAGCTGGGAGTCCAGCGCCCACTACTACCGATTGGTCAACGAACTGGTCCGTGACCGCCTCGGCGGCCTGCACTCGGCACGGTGCGTGCTGTACTCCGTCGACTTCACCGATATCGAGCACCTCCAGAGCACCAGGCAGTGGGAACAGGCGGGTCGCCTGCTCGGCCAGGCCGCCGCCGCGGTGCAGGCCGCGGGCGCCGACCTGTTGCTGCTGTGCACCAACACCATGCACAAGGTCGCCGACCAGGTCCAGGCCGCCGTCAGCATTCCGCTGCTGCACCTGGGCGACGCGACCGCCGAGGCGGTCACCGCCGCCGGCCTGCACACAGTGGGACTGCTCGGCACCGCCTTCACCATGGAACAGGCCTTCTACCGCGATCGGCTCGCCCGCCACGGCCTGCGCGTGATCGTCCCGGAACCGGACGACCGCGCCGAAGTGCATCGCATCATCTACGACGAGCTATGCCTCGGCGACGTCCGCGAGGCATCCCGACAGACCTATCAGAAGGTCATCGAGCGCCTCGTCCGGTCCGGTGCGCAGGGCGTCATCCTCGGCTGCACCGAGATCGAACTGCTGATCTCACCCGCCGACAGCCCCGTTCCCGTCTTCCCGACCTCTCGGCTGCACGTCGAAGCCGCCGTCAACGCCGCATTACAAGACCGGACCCGGCAGCTCAAAACCAGCGCAGCGTAACCCCAGCAGGGCCGTTTGATCTCTGCGGCGTCGATTCCAACCGGCAGGAACCACAGAGCTCGCTCGGCCGCCACATGACTATGGCTCGCCACCCATCTGCTGATGTCGCTCCGGCCGATCAGGGGTAGCCAGCGAGCTGGGCTGCTGCTGCAGCAGCCCAGCTCGCTCTACGTCGACCGTCAGTCATCCCCCGGCATGTACCGGTGGCGTGCTGCTGGGTGGTCTCAACTGCCCGGTGTGCGCCTGCCGCTCTGGGCCCGTCGGCGTCGTGGTCGCTGTGAGGACGTCATGGGCGACGGCGTTCGCGAGGGCCAGGTCGTGGGTGACGAGCAGCAGGGCGCAGCGGGACCGGTCGACCTGTTCCATGAGGGCGCACATCGTCTCCTCCTGGGTCACGAGGTCCAGCCGTGAGGTGGGCTCGTCGGCGAAGATCAACAGTGGGTCGAGGAGCATCGCGCGGATGATCGCCACGCGCTGCAGTTCGCCGCCGGAGACCTGCCCGGGGGGTCGGTGCAGCAGATCCTCGCTGAGACGCATCGCGCCCATCAGCCTCTCGAGGCGTCCCGGCTCGGGGCGGTGGCGGCGCAGGACGTCTCGCAGCCCGACGATGATCGGCACCCGGGAGGGAAATGCCACGGCGGGATCCTGGTACAGCTTCTGCAGCCTTCCCCCGCCGAGATCGGCGGCATGGACGACCCTGCCGACGTCGGGCGGCAGCAGGCGCAGCAGGACGTTGCCGAGGGTTGTCTTGCCGGATCCGCTGGGCCCGGCCAGGGCCAGCCGCTGCCCGGGGCGGATGGTCAGCGTGACGTCCGCGAACAGGTCCCGCTTGCCGTATCCCTTGGTGACTCGGTCGGCCTGGATGAGAAACGGCGTGTCGGGTTCATCTGCCGGTGGGGATCCCATGGCGGACACCCATGGGTGCTGCCACCGGCTGGGTTCGGCAGCCAGCAGCCGTTGTGTGTACGCATGCGACGGGTTGGTGAGGACCTGCTCCGCGGTCCCGCGCTCGACGATGGCGGCTTCGCGCATCACCAGCACCTGCCCGCCCAGGCGGCGGGCCAGGTCTAGGTCGTGGGTGATGGTGAGCAGGACGCCGTCACCGGTGACGTGCTGCCGCAACAGGTCGGCGAGTTCCTCACGGGCGTGGGTGTCGAGGCCTTTGGAGGGTTCGTCGGCGATGAGTATGCGGGCTCCGCCGACGGTGGCCGCAGCGAACGCGACACGCTGTGCCATCCCGCCGGAAAGGGTGTGCGGGTAGCTGCGGGCAGCGTCGCCGACGCCGAGGGTGCCGAGCAGCTGCTCCGCGGCGTGGTACGCGGACCGCCGGTCGGAGCGGAAGGCCGGAGCCCCTTCGGCGACCTGCCCCCGTACCCGCATGGTCGGATCGAGCGCGAGCACCGGCTCCTGCGGCAGCAGCGCCATCACCCGGCCCCACAGGCGGCGGCGGGCGCTCCGTTCCGCCAGGTCGTACCCGGTGCCGTCGATGGTCACCCGGCCACGGGCGGTCAGCCCGGCGGCGAGGGTACCCATGACGGCGTGCGCGAGCAGCGACTTGCCGGAACCGCTCTCCCCGACGATCGTCACGGCCTCACCGCGGGGCAGGTGCAGGTCGGCGACGTCGACGAGGGTGCGCCCGCCGTGCGTGATCACGACGTCCTGCAGGTGCATGCTCACGATGCGCTCTCCTTGGTTCGCAGGCCGAGCAGCCCGACGAGGACGACGACGAGCACGAGCGCCGGCGCCACGGACATCCACGGTGCCTCGTGGTAGAACGGGAACGCCTCGGTGATCATCTGGCCGAGCTCGGGGGTCGGCGGCGCGACGCCGACACCGACGAAGCCGAGGGTGGACACGGCCAGCACGGCGGTGCCGATGCCGAAGGTGGCCATGGTGGTCAGCAGGGGGCGCAGGTCCGGCCACAGGTGGCGGCGTAGCACGTGCATCGGCCCGAGGCGCAGCAGCGTCGCGGCCTCGACGGCCGGTCCGCTCAACAGCAGGGCGCTGCGGGCCCGCACCACGCGGAAGTACTCGATCCACTGGGCCAGGGCAATCCCGGCGTAGAGGGTCCACAGCTCTCCGCCGGACATCGCGGACACCATGAGGACGATGAGCAGCGCGGGCAACGCCACGAATGCCTCGGACAGCCCGTGCAGGACGGTGTCGACGAGTCCGCCGCGCCAGGCGGCGAGGATGCCGGCCAGCATGCCGGCGACGATCGCCGTCGCGACACAGGCGACGGCGATCAGCAGCGACAGCCGGGTGGCGGACGCGAGCCGTCCCGCGACGCTGCGCCCGAGGTGATCGCGGCCCAACGGTTCGGACAGGCTGGGCGGTTCGAGGAAGCGGGACAGGTCCTGCGCGACGGGGTCCGGCCACACCCACGGGCCGGCGACGGCGAACACCGCGAGCAGCATCAGCAGCCCAAGGGCCCCGCGTTGCGCCAGGGAGAGCCCGCGCAGCCGCGCCCGAGCGCTCGTCACGGCGGCGCTCACGAGGGCACCGACCGGCGCCGTGGCCGCGGGTCGAGGCCGAGCCCGGCCACGTCGACCACGGTGTTGACCGCGACGACGAGCAGCGCGAGGGCCACCGCGGCGGCCTGGACGACGGGAACGTCACGCCAGAAGATGGCGTGGACCAAGGCGTGCCCGAGGCCCGGCCAGGCGAACAGACTCTCCACGACCACCACCCCCTCGATCAGGACCAGCGCCTGCACGCCCACGTACGCGGCGAGGGTGACACCGGCGTTGCGCAGCACGTGCCGCAGCAGCACGGCACGCTCACCGAGGCCTTTGCTCTCGGCGAAGGCGACGAAGTCGCTGGTGCGGATCTGCGCCACGGTGTCGCGGGTGACCCTGGCGAACAGCCCGGACAGACCGACCGCGAGCGTCACCGCGGGCAGCACGACGTTGGAGGCGGCGCCGTGGCCGACAGCCGGGAGCCAGCCGAAATGCACGGAGAACACCAGGATCAGTAGTAGGCCGAGCAGGAACGGGGGCAGCGCCCGGGAGCCGGCGACCCATACCGTGGTGACCCGATCGAGCAGGCCGTTGGGCCGCCGGGCAGCCACCACCCCCACCGGGACGCCGACGGCCAGGGCCAAGGCGAGCGCCGTACCGGCGAGGTGCAGACTGCTGGTCACCGGCAGGTACAGCTCGTGCAGGACGGGAGCGCCGGTGACCAGGGACGTACCGAGATCGAGCCGTACGAGGTCGGCCCACCAACCGGCCAGCTGCTGCCATACCGGGGCGTCGAGGCCGAGGTCGGCGCGCACCGCGTCGGCCGATGCGGCGGTGACCCGGTCGTAGCCGTAACGTCCGGCAGCGATGCGGTACGCGAGGTCGCCGGGCAGGTTCTGCACGATGAGGAAGCAGGCGGTAGACACCAGCAGTGTGACCGAGACGGCCTGCAGGGCCCGCTGCGCCAGTACCCGCAGGATCGGCCGGGCCGTGCCCCGGCGCACCGCGCCGCGCTCGACTCGTGTGGCTTCCACGGTCTCCTCGGCGTCCAACGGCGGAGGAATCGTCGTCACGACGACCACCGCAGCTTGTCGATCAGCCACGAGCGCTCCAGCGGATCCAGGGTGAACCCGTCGACGCGGTCGCTGACCACCGCGCTCTGCCGGTACCAGGCCACCGGGATCAGCGGCAGCTCGCTGTGCAGGATGCCCGCCACCTTCGTGCGTGCCGCCGCAGCCGTGGCGGTGTCGACGCCGCCGGCCAAGTCGTTGAGCGTGCTCGTCAGTTCGGCGTTGTTCCAGTCCATCGCTCCCCAGTCGGCACCGCGCGGATCGTAGTCGCCGATCAGGGTGGCCAGCGGGTCCGGCACGAGGGCGAAGTTGCGGGCGAACAGAGCCAGTTCCAGCGTGCCGTCCTGGTGACCGGCGGGAATCTCGCTGGAGTTGCCGACCTTCACCTTCACACTGATGCCCACCTGCTTCAACGCTTCCTGCATCGCGGTGGCCAGCACCGGCAGCTCGGGTCGGTCCGGGAAGGTTCGCAGGCTCACCTCGAACCGCTTGCCATCCTTGGTCACCACGCCGTCCGGGCCAGGAACCCAACCTGCCTGGCGAAGCAGCTCCCGGGCCCCCTCCACGTCGTGCCCCAGCGGTGCCACCGACTTCTGGTGCCACTGTTCCAGCGACGGCGGGAACAGCTGTGTCGCCGCCATCTCCTCATCGCGCAACAGAGCGGTCGCCATTGCCTTGCGGTCCAGGGCAGCACTGATCGCCCGGCGCACCCGGACGTCACCCAGCTTGTCGTGCCCCGCGTTCACCTTCAGCAGGATGGTCCGGGGAAGGGTCACCGACCTGATCTCGACACCGTCGGCACGCTCCACCCGCTGGCGGCTGACCGGGTCGAGGCCGAGCGTCACATCGGCCTGCCCGCTCTCGGCCATCAGCGCCCGGGTCTCGGCGCGCCCGACCGCCTGGTACGAAACGCGCTGGATGGCCGGTGCGGTACCTGCCCAGCGGTCGAACGCCACCACGTCGATCTCGGCGGGCTGCTTGACGCGCTCGACCTTGTACGGGCCGGTCCCGATGACGGCCTGCACGGTCTTGTCCTTGCCGTACGACGCGGGCGCGAGCACCTGCGCGCTGGTGTGCGCCAGGACGGCGGGAAGAGGTGCATACGGCTTGCTCAACTGCACCCGGACCCGGCCGTCGGTCGCCGTGACGGCCTCGATCGGCGCGTCGGCCAACGGCGTCGCCGGCTTGCCCCGGGCAATTTCCAGCGAGGCGACGACCGCCTCAGGGGTCACGTTCGTGCCGTCGTGAAACACCGCCCCGGGCCGCAGGGTGAACGTCCACTCCCGCTGGTCGTCCGAGACCTTCCACGACGTCGCGAGGCCGGGCTGCACGGCGCCCCGGCCGTCGGCATCGACCAGAGTCTCAGCCACTTGCAAACGGGTGAAAAAACCGTCACCTGTGGACGGGTCGAGGCTGTGCACCTCGAACGGACCGACCACCCGCAGCGTCGTCGACGCGCCACTGCTCCTGCCGTCGGCGCCCGGTGACGCGCTGCACGCCGTCAGGGCCACCGATGCCGCGATCAATACGCCCGCGAATAGCCGCCTGGCCCACGTCATGTTCATCTCCTTCTCCGGTAACAGCGAGAAGGTAAATGAAAACCATTTTCATATCAAGTTGTAATATATGCATGCTGGCATCCGACTGGACCACTTCCGACGTCGAACCGCAACCCGCCACCGACCGCGCCAGCCGGTCCAGCTTCGTCACGGTCATGGCGCCCCCGGCCCGACACGCGGCAAGGGCCTCGCGCAGGCCGGGGCCGGGCTCGGTTGGCACCGGTCAGCCCCTTGTCGAGGTGCCCGGCAAGACGTGCCCACATGCGGTCACCCACCAGTGTCGATTGGTGTGACCCACTCGTGGCCTGCGGTCTCGCCGGGCACCCCGCGAGGAAGGGCCGGGAAGGGCTCTGCCCTGCTCGACGTGCTTGTCGGCTGGTCAGGCCGGGACGAACTGCCACTGTTGGTTGATTCCGCCGCTGGCGTTCCACTGCACGACCTGGGCCCCGTCGTTCGTCGCGCGGGCGTACACGTCAGCGACGAGGCCGCTGTCGCGGCTGACGATGCGGTAGGTGCCCGGCGCCGGGCCGCTGCCACCGCTGCCCACGGTGAAGTACTCGACCGCGTCGGTGAACATGGTGGTACCCGACTTCGCAGTCGACAGGGTGAGGTGAACCCGGCTGGCATGGTGAAGGATATTGGTTGGGCGGTGCGCGAGCCGAGTGGGATGTTGAAGGTGGTGCTACCGGATCCGATGACCGCGCCGTCGGGCCTGTCGAGCCTGGCGGCCCAGGTGAAGTCGACGGCTGTACCCGTAAAGCCGTTGCGCGCCCGGATCACCATCCGCCTGCCAGCCGGCCCACCCGGGCCAGGAGCGGGGCGATGGCCACCAGCGGACCCCTCGTGTTCCCGTCGAACCGAAAGGTCGTCGGCGGTGGCCGTCCGCGCGTCGGGCGAGGCGTGCCGCCATCTGCAGAAATGACGGACAGCGGAAGCAAGCAGGTTGCCGCGGGTCGAGGGCTGGTGCAGGCTATCGTCGGAGTCGACGGCCATTCGCCGGCGACGGATCCGAATGCCGCTGTTCCGCTTGCGCCAAAACCCGTCTGCCGACATCCAGCGCACCCGGCATGATGATAGTCGTGCACTCAACAGACAGCGGGGTTGAGACGGTCCCAATAGGCGCGGACCCGAAGCAGGCCCAGGCCATCCACCCCTCGTGCCGACGAGCCCTGGAGCATGTCGCCGCGCTGTCTGCCGGCCCGCCGGCCGACGCATCCCTGCGAATCACGCTCAACTTCCATCCCGACCGCATCGCCACCGGCCAGCCAATCCTGCAGGCGCTCGCCGCCGACGGCAGCTACCTGTCCCAGTTCGTGACCGGCACCAGCAACGGCGGACTCACGGCACATCCCGGCGGCGACCGATGGCGCTGGGAACACACCATGTTCGCCGGCGCCTACGACCAGGCCCCAGCCCACGTTCGACCCGTCTACGGCGGGCTGAACTTCCGCGACAAGGTCATAGGCGCGGCACCCCGCTTCGGATCAGCCCACCTGCGGCTGACCACAGCGGCCCTGGCCAGGGCGACGTTCTGTTACCCGGACAGCTTCTTCGAGCCGACCGCCTTCGCGGTTGCCGACCGCATGTCCCTCATCGCCCTCGCCACCGCCGATCAACAAGACGAGCTCGACGACTACATCGAGGCACACGTCCACGGCGGCGTCCGGCTCGCCCACGACGTCGAGGCCCTCGTCCTCGACCCCAGCTACCAGCACACCGACGTCGAGACCGCCGCCCGGCAGCTGCCCTGCCCACTCGAATGGCACCCGGGATTCCGACTTTCCGTCGCCGAACTTTGCCGACACCCCGACTACCGCGGTCAGCACTACGTCGACCTCGGCACCACACTCGCCGACGGCGGCTACCTCACACCCCGACTGATCGGCGACGCCGCCCGCAGCGGAAATCACGACCAACAGGACCTCAAACGGGTCTGGCACTACCTCGCAAGGTTCGGCGCACCGGCGACCAGTCACCGGAGATCGCGAGTGAAGCGCCGCCTGCGTGAGAAAAGACCGCCGCCAACGCGGTGAGAAGTCAGCCGATCCCCATGTCATCGCCCCGAGAGCCGCCATATCCAATGAGAACCTACAACGATTGCGAGTTCTCACCATCGATGATGCTTTATCGAGAGCGTGTCGCCGTCAATGCCGCCTGCGGCATCACTCGGTCGAGAGGGCACCTCGCGGGTGAGATTACGCTAGGACACGCGTTGACAGCGTGACGTTCGATGATCCGAAGCTGGTGTCGTGTGCCGGCCTCGTACCAGTGATGCGGCTGGCCAGCAGGCCGGCCCGCACGACGCGGTCGCTGATCGGGTGTCGTTGCCGACGGGCAAGGGCGCGAACCCGGCGGCCAAGGTCGGCGGCTACAACGTTTGGCTGCACGGTTGCAACCCCCTCCTCGCCACACTGCCCACCCTGCTGGCCGCTCCGGACGCACTCTAGCTGCGCATCACCTGCGTGTTCTGCGCCGCTGCGATCCGCCAGGTGCCATCGTCCTTCGCGAGGACGTACAGCGGGCGGCCCTCGTGGGCGTCCGGGAGCGGGTCGCCGTCCAGCCGGATCGGTCGCTGCCGGACGTTGACCACCGCCACGTCGGGGCGCACGAACAGCACCCGCTCGATGTCGTAGACCGCGGTGGAGTCCCGCATCGCACCGGGCAGGACCTTGTGGGTGAACGCGCTGATCCTAACTTGATCTTTAACCCTTGCGTCGTGGCCTCGGGCTATTCGAGGTCTTCGTTTTCTTGGTGTTGCTGTTCGGCTTGTTGCTGGTAGCGGCTGTGACGATGTGGACGTCGTGGCGGGCGGCTCGGTGGCGGTTGGGGTGTCCGGGTGGTCGTCCGGGGCCTGGTCGGCTCGGTTTCGGTGCGGCGGCGGGGCAGCCGGCTTTGGTGCGTAGGTGCC
>NZ_SMKJ01000071.1:0-25342 GCF_004348615.1 Micromonospora sp. KC207 | reverse complement strand
GGTCAGGGGAGGTGGGATTCCAGGGTGTCCAGGGCTGCGGGGAGGGAGTCGGCCACCAGGAGGAGGGCGTGACCCGCCGGCTTGACGAAGTCGCGGTCGGTGAGGGTGGTGAGCCAGTCGAGCATGGGGCGGTAGAAGCCGTCCGCGTCGACCAGCACCATCGGCTTGGCGTGCAGGGCGAGGGTCGCGGTGGTCCACACCTCGAACAGTTCGTCCAGGGTGCCCAGCCCGCCGGGCAGGGTGAGGAACGCGTCCGACTTCTCGATCATGAGGGTCTTGCGGTCGGCCATGCTGGCCGTGACCAGCAGCTCGTCCGAGGCGAGGTCGGCGACCTCCAGGTCGACCAGGGACTGCGGGATCACCCCGACGGTACGGCCGCCGGCGGACCGGGCCCCGTCCGCCAGCGCGCCCATCATCCCGACGCAGCCGCCGCCGCTGACCAGGGTGTGCCCCCGCCGGGCGAGCTCCCGGCCGGTTTCGGCGGCGAGGTCAAGCCAGCGCTGGTCGAGCGTGCGGGAGGACGCGCAGAACACGCAGATCGCGGCCATCCGCTCAGTCCTCCCGGGCCGGCCCGGCGGCGGCCCGCTGGTCCGCCCCGGCGCGCCCGACGGCCTCCGCGCGGACCGCCTCCTGCTCGGCGGAGAGCGCCGCCTCGGCGTCCGCGATGTGCCGTACGGCCGCGTCGACGTCGTCGGTGAGGCAGATCAGCTCCAGGTCGACCGGGCCGATCTTGCCGTCGGCGGCCATCGTGTCGCGCAGCCAGTCGAGCAGGCCCCGCCAGTACTCCGTGCCCATCAGCACCACCGGGAACCGGGTGACCTTGCCGGTCTGCACCAGCGTCAGCGCCTCGAACAGCTCGTCCATGGTGCCGAACCCGCCGGGCAGCACCACGAACGCCTGGGCGTACTTGACGAACATGGTCTTGCGGGCGAAGAAGTACCGGAAGTCGATGGCCAGGTCGACCCATTCGTTGAGGCCCTGCTCGAAGGGCAGCTCGATGCCGAGCCCGACGGAGAGCCCGCCTGCCTCGCTGGCGCCCCGGTTGGCCGCCTCCATCACGCCCGGCCCGCCGCCGGTGATCACCGCGTACCCGGCGCGGGCCAGGGCCGCGCCCAGTTCCTCGGCCAGCCGGCACTCGGGGCTGTCCGGCTTGCTCCGGGCGGAGCCGAAGACGCTGACCGCGGGCGGCAGGTCGGCCAGGGTGTCGAAGCCCTCCACGAACTCGGACAGGATGCGCAGCGCCCGCCAGGCGTCCTTCGTCTTCCAGTCGCCGCGGGTTCGAGAGTCCAGCAGCCGCTGATCGGCGGTACTGGCCGGGATGGCACCGCGACGCAGCGTGACCGCACCCCGGTGCCGCTCCCGCCCCGGCTCACGGCCCGAACCCCGCCCGCTGGTGTCACTCATGGGAGCAACGGTAGTAGAGAGGCGGTCGCAAGGCGCGGCACCCCGCACCCAGGGACGGGTCGGAGAAATTTTCCGCGACCAGGGCAACTAATTCGGTCGCACGTACGTCTTACCATTCGTATACCGGGTATGCCCCGGCGCGCGCCTTCGGGGGAGGAGCCAGCGTGATCAGCAACAGCGAGATGATCCGGATCCGTCGGCAGATGCAGCGACGGATCCGGGACGTGGTGGCCGAGCGCCGCCGCGCCCGGCAGATGGAAGCCACCGTCGTCGACCTCACGGGCGACCCGACCGACACCCGCCCCGAGTCGTCCCTGACCCCGACCGCCTGACCGCCACCGGCCCGGGCTGCCGGCAGGGGCCGACCGACGCACGTCGCCGGGGCGGCCCGCCCACCGCAGCGCGGTGACGCGGGCCGCCCCGGCGCGGCCTGGACCGCCCCGAAGCCGGTGACGCGGGTCGGCCCCGCAGCGCCCCCGGTGGGCCGTCAGACGGGGGCGAGCCAGCGGTGCAGGGTGGCCGCACCGTCGCGGATCTTGCCGATCTCGACGTGCTCGTCGGGGTGGTGGGCCAGGTTGGGGTCGCCCGGGCCGAAGTTCAGCGCGGGGATGCCCATCGCGGCGAACCGGGCCACGTCCGTCCAGCCGAGCTTGCCGATCGGCGCGGCACCGACGGCCGCCAGGAACTCCTTCGCCGGGGCCGCCTCCAGCCCGGGGGCCGCCCCGGCGGCCACGTCGGTCACCCGCAGCTCGAAGCCGTCGAAGACCTCACGCAGGTGCGCCTCGGCCTCGGCCGGCGTCCGGTCCGGCGCGAACCGGTAGTTCACCTCGACCTCGCACCGGTCCGGCACCACGTTGCCGGCGACGCCGCCGTTGATCCGGACCGCGTTCATGCCCTCGCGGTAGTCGCAGCCGTCGATGGTGACCCGCCGCGCCTCGTACGCGGACAGGCGGCGCAGCACCTCGCCGGCACCGTGGATGGCGTTCACCCCGCGCCAGGAGCGCGCCGAGTGGGCCCGGACGCCGGTGGTGGTCACCATTGACCGCATGGTCCCCTGGCAGCCGGCCTCGACGATCCCGTACGTCGGCTCCAGCAGCACCGCGAAGTCCGCCTGGAGCCACTCCGGGTGCGCGTCGGCGACCAGGAAGAGGCCGTTGTACTTCGACTCGATCTCCTCCGCCTCGTAGAAGAAGTAGGTCACGTCGTAGCGCGGCTCGGGCAGGGTGACCGCCAGGTGCAGCGCATACGCCACGCCCGACTTCATGTCGGAGGTGCCGCAGCCGTACATGAGGTCGCCGCGCATGGTCGACGGAAAGTTGTTGTTGAGCGGGACGGTATCCAGGTGCCCGGCGAGCACCACCCGGGCGGCCCGTCCGAGGTCGGTACGCGCCATCACGGTGTTGCCGTGCCGAAACGTGGTTAGGTGCGGCACCCCGCGCAGCACCTCCTCGACGCAGTCGGCAATCGCCTTCTCGTTCAGGGAGACGGACTCTATGTCGACCAGTGCACGGGTCAGCGCCACCGGATCGGCGAGGACCTCGGGGGTCAGCGGGTTCTCCATGGTTCGCACGGTACCGTCACACACGTGACGACTGCACAGCCTGCGTGGGGCATCGGCCTCGCCACCATCACCGCTGACGAGCAGGTGCTCGACACCTGGTACCCGACGGGCAAGCTGGGGCTCGGCGAGCTGCCGCTGGTCCCGGGCGAGGACGAGGCGGACGTGCTCGACCTGCCGCCGGGGGCGGTCGGCGAGCGGTCACTGCCGGGCCTGCGTACCGTCCAGGTGGTCGCCGTGATCGGCTCGCTGGACGACCCGATCAAGGACGCTCCGGACGCGTACCTCAGGTTGCACCTGCTCTCCCACCGCCTGGTGCGACCCAACGAGCTGAACCTCGACGGCATCTTCGGCAAGCTGGCGAACGTGGCCTGGACGTCGGCCGGGCCGTGCCCGCCGGAGCGGGTGGACGAGCTGCGGGTGATCGAACGGGCCGCCGGCCGCCACCTGGCCGTGTACGGGGTGGACAAGTTCCCCCGGATGACCGACTACGTGGTTCCCTCCGGCGTGCGGATCGCCGACGCGGACCGGGTCCGGCTCGGTGCCCACCTGGCCGCCGGCACCACGGTCATGCACGAGGGCTTCGTCAACTTCAACGCCGGCACGCTGGGCACCTCGATGGTCGAGGGGCGGATCGTGCAGGGCGTGGTGGTCGGCGACGGCTCCGACATCGGCGGCGGCGCGTCGATCATGGGTACCCTCTCCGGCGGCGGCACCGAGAAGGTGCGCATCGGCGAGCGGAGCCTGGTCGGCGCGAACGCCGGCGTCGGCGTCTCGCTCGGCGACGACTGCGTGGTCGAGGCGGGCTGCTACATCACGGCCGCCTCGAAGATCAGCCTGCCGGACGGCCGAATGGTCAAGGCCCGCGAGCTGTCCGGGGTGAACGGTTTGCTGTTCTGGCGCAACTCGGTCACCGGCGCGCTGGAGGCCCGCCCGCGCACGGGCCGGGGCATCGAGCTGAACGCCGCCCTGCACGCCAACGACTGACCGCGCGGGGCCCGGGCCCGGCGGGATGGGACCGCCGGGCCCGGACGCCCAGTCACCGCAGCCGGTACGCCTGGATGATCCGCCCCCGGTACTTCCCGCCGGAGGCGGCGCCGCTGCCGGCGATGGTCGAGGCGACGTGGGTGCCGTGGCCGATCGTGTCGCCCGGCTCGGGCACCTCGCTGAAGTTGCGCGACTCGGCGAGCCGGCCGGCGAGGTCGGGGTGGTCAGGGGCGCGGCGAGCACCAGGCCGGACCGAGATCGGGCAGGGATCGCCGTCTGACGACGTATATGAAGGACCGCATGCAACGCCGCCCGAAATCGGTAATCACGCCGCCCACCTGCGAAAACGTCTCGCTCCAGGGGTGGCCGAAGCAAGGCCAGCGGGTGCACTCTGGGTAGTGGAGCCATCACTAGGAGGTACCGATGGCCGCTCGGGTGCTCGAACTGCGCGTACACGGGGTGTCCAACACTCCCCCGGACCAGGTGCTCGGCCTGGCCCCACAACCGGGCGACGACGGTCCCCGCCCCTGGCTCGTCGCCGGCGACGAGGTGACCGGCTTCTACCGCTCGACCGACGTCGGGCCGGACGACGCGCTGGTCGTCGAGGCGTACAGCTGGGGGCAGTTGACCTCCGGCGCGCGGACCGCGCGGGACGTCGAGCGGGCCCTCTGGACGCTGCTGCTGCCGTTCACGCTGGCGAACGTGGCCCTGCACGCCCGGCCCGGCATCCCGCCCGACCCGGACCAGGAGCGCTGGGGCAGCCGATCCGGGATCACCGCCTGGCTGGTCCGGCTGTTCTGCCTCAGCCTCACCGGCACGCTCGTCCTCGCCGCCACCGGCATCGGCGTGGACCTGATCGCCTGGCAGTGCGTCGACGAGGAGTGCCTGCGCCGCGTCCCGGGGACGTGGGAGTTCCTCGCACACGGCTGGTGGCGACAGGGCGCGCACTCGCTGGCCGTCGGCCTGGTGATCCCGCTGGGCCTGCTGATGCTGCTCGGCCTGCTCGCCTGGCGGACCTACCAGTACGAGGCGGAGATGCCGGCCGCACCGACCACCCGCCCGGCGGCCGATCCGGCCCCGGACGGCGACCCGGCCCCGGACGGCAACCCGCCGAAGGAAACCTCCGCCAGCGCCAACCCGTTGCAGGACCCCACCTTCTGGTGCGGCGAGGGGCAACTGCGCCGCGCCGGGGTGCTGCACCTCTGCGTCGGCTCGGTGGTCGCGGTGGCCGTGCCGCTGGGCGCGGTGCTCGCCATGGACCCACCGCTGGGCGTACGGGCCGCCGTCGCCTGGCCCACCGTGGCGCTGCTCGGCGCGGTGGTGCTGATCGCCGTGGTGGCGCTGGGCCGGCCCTGGCTGAGTCGCCGCGGCGGGGACACCCCCCTCGGCCCGTGGAGCGTCGCGGTCATCGTGCTGACCTGTGCGGGGGTGACCGGCACGGTACTGCTCCTGCTGCTGCCGGACGGCCCGGCCGGTACCCCCCTGGCGCAGCTGCGCCCACCGGCCGGATGCGTCCGCGACCCGGCCCCGGCCGGCTGCCTGGAAGACCACTCGCTGCCCGGCTACGACTGGATCATCGCCTGGTACGGCACCGGCCAGGTGCTCCTGCTGGCCGCCATCGGCGCGGTGGCCCGGTCCGGCCGACGGGCGCTGGGCGCGCCGGTCGCCGCCGCGCTGCTCCTCCCGCTCGGCGTCGCCTGGATCGCCGGCTGGCTGCCCGCGACCCCACCGGCACCCGAACGGCTGGACGACTGGATGCTCACCGTCCCCGCGATCGCGCTGGCCGGCGTCGGGCTGCTGCTGCCCCGCACCGGCCCCGCCGCGCCGCCCGCGCCCGGGCAGCCGCACCCGGACCTCGCATGGGGCGGGCGGGGACCGGCAGTGATCGCCGGATTCGGCTGGCTGCTCGGCATCGCGTACTGCTCCGGGGTGCTCTACTGGGTCACCGACCGGCTCACCGACGGCGACGCGGCGGGCGGCCGGACCGGGGTCGTCCCGCCGCTGCCGGTGATGTGGGCCGGGCTCGCCTTCGCCGTCGCGATGCTCGCGCTGGCCGGCGTCGCGCTGCGCGCCGGCCTGCTCTTCCACCGGCTCCGCCGGCAGGAGTACGCCGAACTGGTGCCCGGCGACAACTCCCTCTCCGCCCACGACCGGCGTCGCTGCCGCGACGTGAGCGCGTTCCGGGCGCTGCACCGGCTGGTGGGCGAGCACGCCATCCGCCTCATCGGCTGGTACGCGGCGGTGGGCGCCGCCCTCGCCACCCTCGGCTCCGCTGCCGCCCTCTCCCACGTCCCGCCGGACGCCGCCACCGTGACCGGGTGGCCGATGGTGGTCAAGGCGGTGGCCGACGCCGGGGACACCCTGCTCGGCTGGCTGCCGGTGGCGATCGCGGCCGTGGGGCTCATGGTCTACCGCAACGACACCGTGCGCCGCTCGGTCGGGGTGATCTGGGACATCGGCACCTTCTGGCCCCGGGCCGCGCACCCCCTCGCCCCGCCCAGCTACGCCGAGCGGGCGGTGCCGGAACTCCAGACCCGCACCGCCGGCCTGCTCGCGCTCGGCGAGCACGACCTGCGCCGGGTCGACGGGATCATCCTCTCCGGGCACAGCCAGGGCGCGGTGATCTGCGCGGCGGTGCTCCTCCAACTCCCCGCCCGCTGGCGCCGGCGGATCTGGTTCTTCTCCTACGGCTGCCAGCTCACCCAGCTGTACGGACGGGTCTTCCCGGCGTACTTCGGGCCGGACCGGCTGCCGGCGCTGGCCGACGCGCTGCGTGGGCCGTCGGGCACCGGCTGGACCAACTTCTGGCGGGACACCGACCCGCTCGGCTGGCCGGTCACGGCCGGCGAACGGGACCTCCCCGTCCATGACCCGGACGCGCTGCACCCCACCGGCGGGGAGGTCGCCGACCCGCCGATCCGCAACCACAGCGGCTACCCGGACGCCGCCGAGTTCCGCCGCGAGCGGGCCCGGGTGACCTGGCTGCTGCGGCGAAGCGTCCCGGCGCCCCGGCAGGGCGTCGGCTGACCTGCCCGGTGGGGTCAGGCGGGCGCTTTCGCCCGCGTCAGCACGGCGGTGGGTCGGCCAGCCGGACTACCAGGTCGGCGTGACCGACGGTGCCGGCCACCAGGGCCGCGTTGGCCTCGTCGCTGCCCAGCGCCCAGGCCCGCGCCTGCTCCGGCGACCGCCCGTACGCCTCGTGCCGGGCGGTCAGCCGGCGATGCCGCACCTCGGCGTCCAGGTCGAGGAACCACGCCTCGTGCAGCAGCGCCCGCACCTCGTCCCACGGGTAGTCGGACAACAGCAGGTAGTTCCCCTCGGTCACCACCAGCCGAACCTCCGGCGGCACCTCGATCGCACCGGCGACCGGCTCCTCCAGGTCCCGCCGGAACTCCGGGGTCCACACCGAGGTCGGCTCCAGCCGGTGCAGCCGGCGCAGCAGGGCGACGTACCCGGTCACGTCGAACGTGTCCACCGCGCCCTTGCGCGCGTCCCGGCCGAGCCGGCGCAGCTCCGCCTGGGCCAGGTGGAACCCGTCCATCGGCACCAGCCGGGCGACGCCGCCCAGCTCGGCGACGATCCGCTCGGCCAGCGTCGACTTGCCCGCCCCGGGCGCACCCGCGATGCCCAGCAACTGGCGAGGGCCGGCGTCGGCGAGAGCGTGGGCCCGCGCCACCAACTCCTCGACGGTGAGCACGTCGGCGGTCGTCATCAGCCCAGCACCGGCTCGGAGATCGTGAACCGGGCCTCCACCGCCGCGTGCACGGTCTGCGGCTGCGGGTCCAGGTCCAGCTCGGGCGGGCCGCCGGCCTCCGCGCCGCCGCCGGCGAACGCGCCGCGGGCCAGCATCGGCTGCGGGGTCAGCCCCGTGTCAGCCAGCTCCAGCAGGGCCGTCACCCGGGCACCGAGCGCCTCGGCGTACTCCCGGGCGCGGGCCAGCGCGTCGGCGATCGCCGCGTGCCGGGCGTCCCGGTGCGCCGGGCTGTCCGGCCGCAGCGACCACCAGGGGCCGGCGATCTCCACCTGGTCCTGGTCGGCCAACCGGAGCATCAGCTCGCCCAGCGCGGTGAAGTCGGTGACGGTGACGGTGGTGCCGACGCTGCCGTGCCAGGCCACCACCCGCTCGCCGGAGCGGCGCGTCTGCGGCCACACCCGCAGGTCCCCGGTCTCCCGGCGGTCCACGGTCGGCTCGGCCGCGTCGAGCAGCACCCGCACGGCGGCGGCCCGCTCGGCGAGGCGGCTCAGGACGGCCTCCCGGCTGCGGTCCCGGGCCGTCGCGGTCACCGTGAACCGGGCCAGCTCGGGAGGAACCTCCCGGTACGCCTCACCGCGTACCGCCACGACCGGTCTGTCCACCATGCCCTCACCCTAAAGGAAGGGCACCTGGTTGACGCATGCTGTAGAGCAGGGGCCCTGCTTGACACCGGGGCGCAGGACAGCCGGGGCGGGGCAGGTGCGGTGTGGTCAGGCCGGAGCGGCGGGCAGGTGGGCGGCGTAGGTCACCGTCCCGGGCGTCACCTCGCACCCGGTCAGGTACCCGCCGGCCGCCCCGAGCGCCAGCAGGTAGGCCAACTCGTCCTCCCCGGCCATCCCGAGCGGGAAGGCGCGCGGGGTGGCGGCGGGCAGTTCCCGGTCGAGCAGGGCCAGCCGGAGCCCCCGCGCCCGCTGCTGGAGGGCGGCCAGGGCCGCCGCGTCGCCGTCCCGCAGCGCGGCGGCGTACCGGTCGAGGAGACCGGCCACCCGGTCGAGCTGGGCGAGCACCTGGGCACGGTTGTTCAGCAGCATGTCCACCGTCCGGGCAGCCGGCGTACCGACAACGCGGGTGCCGTCCCGGAAGCTGCCGGCGGCCAGACCCAGCACGGCGTCGCGCAGATCGGTGTCCGCCACCGTGGCGGCCAGCGCGCCGGCCAGCAGGTGCGGCAGGTGCGAGGCGAGGGCCGCCGCCGCGTCGTGCGCGTCCGGTTCCAGCGGTACGACCCGAGCGCCGAAGACGTCGATGAGTAGGGCAGCCAGCGTCCGGAACCGGTCGATGCCCGCCGCCGTGGGGCAGAGCACCCAGGCCGCCCCGTCGAAGAGGGCGGGGGCGGCGGCGGTCAGCCCGGCGCGCTCGGTCCCGGCCATCGGGTGACCCGGGACGAACCGGTCGGTCAGCCCGTGTGCCGCCGCGTACCCGGCGATCCCACCCTTGGTGCTGCCGACGTCGGTGACCACGCAGTCGGGGCCGGCCCACCGGCTGACGGTGAGCAGCGTCCCCGGCAGGCTGGACAGCGGGCCGCAGAGGAACACCACATCCCGGTCGCGGACGGCGTCGGCGAGCGCGTCGGGGTAGGAAACGCCTCGCGAGCGGCCCTCCGCCCGGGTGGCGGCGTCCGGGTCCCAGCCGGCGACGTCGATCCCCCGCTCCCGCAGCCGCAGCAGGATCGACCCACCGATGAGCCCGGTGCCCACCACCGCTGCCCGGAGCCTGTCCACCAGCACGCGCCGTCAGGGCCGGGCGAGGCGGGCGGCGACCGCCGCGACGTGCTCGTCGGACTCGGTCAGTGCCGCCCGGACGTGCCGCGCGCCGCCCGGCCCGTAGAAGACGCCAGCGGCGACCAGGATGCCCCGGCGGGCCAGCCAGTCCACCGTCGCCCAGCAGTCCTCGCCCCGGGTCAGCCACAGGTAGAGCCCGGCCTCGGAGTGTTCGACGGTGAACCCGGCACCGGTGAACGCGGCCAGCAGCCGCTCCCGCCGCGCCCGGTAACGCTCCCGCTGGGCGTCGGCGTGCTCCTGGTCGCCCAGCGCCGCGATCATCGCCGCCTGCACGGGGGCCGGCACGATCATCCCGGCGTGCTTGCGCACCTTGAGCAGCTCCGCCACCAGCGCGGGGTCGCCGGCGACGAGGCCCGCGCGGTATCCGGCAAGGTTGGAGCGCTTGGACAGCGAGTGCACCGCCAGCAGCCCGTCGTACGACCCGCCGCACACCTCGGGCGCGAGCACGGAGACCGGCTCGGCGGCGGCCGACCAGCCCAGCGGCAGGTAGCACTCGTCGCTGGCCACGACGGCCCCCCGCTCCCGCGCCCAGTCGACCACCTTGCGCAGGTGGTTGGCGGGCAGCACCCGGCCGGTCGGGTTGCCGGGCGAGTTTACCCAGACCAGGCGGACCCGGGGGTCGGGGCCGAGCGCGGTCAGCGAGTCGGTGCGCACCGTGGTGGCCCCGGCGAGCCGCGCCCCGTCCTCGTACGTCGGGTAGCAGATCGACGGCACCACGACGACGTCACCGGGCCCGAGGCCGAGCAGGGTGGGCAGCCACGCCACCAGCTCCTTGGAGCCGATGGTGGGCAGCACCCCCAGGCCGTCGACGCCCGCGCCGCAGGCCCGGGCGACCCACGCCGCGATGGCGTCCCGCAGAGCGGGCGTGCCGGCGGTCAGCGGGTATCCGGGCGCGTCGGACGCGTCGGCCAGGGCCTGCCGGATCACCGGGGGCACCGGGTCGACCGGCGTGCCCATCGACAGGTTGATCAGGCCGTCCGGGTGCGCCGCGGCCAGGGCGGCCACGGCGTCCAGGGTGTCCCAGGTGAACTCGGGCAGCCGCGACGAGACCGGCGCGGGCCGGTTCAGTGGCCCTCTCCGCGCGGCGGCTGGCCCGCGACGAACGTCGCGTCCTTCTCCACCTTGCCGATCTTCGAGGCACCACCGGGCGAGCCCAGGTCCTCGAAGAACTCGTAGTTCGCCCCGGTGTAGTCCTTCCACTGCTCCGGGACGTCGTCCTCGTAGAAGATCGCCTCGACCGGGCAGACCGGCTCACAGGCACCGCAGTCGACGCACTCGTCGGGGTGGATGTAGAGCATCCGGTTGCCCTCGTAGATGCAGTCGACCGGGCACTCCTCAATGCATGCCTTGTCGAGCACATCCACGCAGGGCTCGGCGATGATGTAGGTCACCGGTCTTCTCCTCCGCAAGACACGCCGCGATCAACCGCGACGGTTAGAGCCTAGTATCTCGCCGGGGAGGGGGTCGATCGTGCTCCGACAGCAGGATGTGGGACACCGGATAGTTCTTCGCCGGATCGTGGGCAATCGCGAAGGCCGGCCGCTCTTCTCGGACGCCCTCGGCGAGCTGGTGGAGCTGACCGAGACCCACGTCACCCTGGCCACTGACCAGGGCCGACTTCGGGTGCCGGTGACCGAGGTGCACCGGGCCAAGCGGGTGCCGCCGGCGCGCCGGCCGACCGCCGCCGCCGTCGTGGCGCTGGAGCTGGCCTCCGACGAGGCATGGCCGGCGCCCACCCGGGGCCGGCTCGGCGACTGGCTGCTGCGCAGCGCCGAGGGGTGGAGCGGGCGGGCCAACTCGGCGCTGCCGGTCGGCGACCCGGACCGGCCGCTGCCGGCCGCGCTGGACGCCGTCGAGCGTTGGTACGCCGACCGGGGGCAGCCCGCCATGGTCAACACCCCGCTGCCACTCGCCGCCCCGGTCGGCGCCGAGCTGGACGCGCGGGGCTGGACCTCCCGGCCGCTGGTGCTGGTGCAGACCGCGCCGCTCGCCCCGCTGCGCTCGGGCCGAGCCGACCCACGGACCGGCCGGGCCGACCAGGAACCCGGCAATGTCCTCCTGCCGCCCGGCACCGCCGACACGCCGCCCGGCACCGCCGACACGCCGCCCGGCGGGCCGGATCGCGCCGGCCGGCCGCCGGTCGAGCTGGCCGACACGCCGTCCGACGACTGGCTCGCCGTCGCCGCCGGGCGCAAGGGCGGCCTCCCGGACGCCGCCCGCCACGTGCTCAACGCCGTGGGCCAGGTCCGCTTCGCCCACGTGTACGCCGACGGCGTGCTGCTCGCCATCGGCCGCGGCACGGTCACCGGCGACGGGCGCTGGCTCGGCCTGAGCCTGATCGAGGCGCTGCCGCACGCCCGCCGCCAGGGCCTGGCCACCCACGTCATCCGCGCCCTGGCCGACTGGGGCGCCGCCCTGGGCGCCTCCGGCGTCTTCCTCCAGGTGGAGCAGCGCAACCACGCGGCGGTGAACCTTTACCGCAGCCTGGGCTTCACCACACACCACACCTACCTCACCCGGGTCGCCCCCTGACGGGACTCGGCGGGCGGCGGGCCGGGACGGTCAGCGGCGGACGGGGCGGCGCGGCTTTGCCGTCTTGATCTCGGCATAGCGCTTCAGCATCCGCGAGCGGTGGTCGCGGCCCAGCGCGGTGATCGTCAGGTACCCGACGAGGACGCCGGCGGCGGTCGCCGCGAGGTAGAGCCAGATCTGGGCGAAGAAGGTGCCCGCGCCCCCGCCGAACGGGTTCTGCCCGACCAGCAGCGGCCCCACCAGGACGGTCAGCAGCAGCGCGACCCCCACGGCGGCGGCCACGTCGCCGGCCCAGTGGCCCAGCGGGCGGTCCTGCCCCCAGCGGAACGCCAGCACGGCGAGGATCAGGCCGATCGCCAGGAACATCACCAGCGAGACCCGGTCGGCGGCGGTGTCGTCACCGGTGAAGCCGAACCTGATGACCACCCGGGCGACCACGTTGACCGCGAACAGCGCCCCCGCGAGGGTCCCGACCGTCCGCCACCGATCCTTCATCGCACGCCTCCCGCCGCACCGCCCGCCCCGACGGCGGGCCTCCTGGCAGGAATATCTACCACTGGAACCTGTGCGTCGTCACCACCCGTCGCGACCGGCCGGTGGCGGGGCGAGCACCTGCCGGAACCCCATCACCGCGAACGTCATCGCGCCCGCCACGATCATCGCCAGGCCGGCCCAGTTGTCCCCGGCGAGCAGCAGGTCGCCCTCGCTGGTCCGGACCGCCGCCGCGCCCATCAGCACGAACCACGGCGTGGCGGGCAGGACCACCGCCCAGCGGCGACCCACCGCCGCGTGGGCGAACCAGCTCAGCGCGAAGTTGGCGAGCACCACCACCGGCACCGACACCCCGACCAGCGTGCCGGAGAGCCGGAGGGTGGACAGGACCAGCTCCAGCAGGCCCGTCGCCACCGCTCCCACCACGGCCACCACGCCACCGGCGACCCTCAGGGCGAGGTCGAGCAGCCGCCGCGACCGCCCCGGCGGGGACGGGGCGGGGGCCTGCGGCGGGACGACCGACATCGGCGCGGCGGGCAGGGTCACTGGACGCCGGCCGCCGCGACCGGGGCGCGCCCCGAGTTGTCGAGGTCGAGCCCGGCGAACAGGTCGTTCTCCCAGCCGTACGGGCCGTTGCCCGGCCCCTTCTCCCCCACCGCCAGCGTGAAGTACTCCACGCCCATGAACTCGGCACCGAAGTTGCCGGCGATCGAGTAGAGCCAGGAGGTGGCCGGGATCTGGGTGGCGTGCGCCCGCATCGCGGCCTCCTTCGCGGCGTGCTGGTCGGTGGCGTCGATGCGGGCGGCGATCTGCTCGTCCGGGGTGCCGAAGGGCAGGTCGTCAACGCTGGCGATGCCCTCGAACGGGTTGTCCGACGCCTCGATGAAGTGGTTCATGCCGGCTTCCAGCACGCTGCGCGGCATGGCCGTCCAGTAGACCTTGGCCGGGGCGATCCCCTCGGCGGCGGCCAGCTCGTGCGCCCGCATCGCCACCCGGTGCGCCTGGATGTGGTCGGGGTGGCCGTAGAAGCCGTTCGGGTCGTACGTGATCATGACCTGCGGGCGTACCTCACGCATGATCTCCACGACGAACCCGGCGGCGGTGTCGAGGTCGGCCTGCCAGAACGCCCGGGGGTGCTCGTTGGTGGCCAGGCCCATCATCCCGGAGTCGCGGTACCGGCCCGCGCCGCCGAGGAAGCGGTGGTCGGTGACGCCGAGCGCGGCGCAGGCGGCGGCCAGCTCCCCGAGCCGGAACCCGCCGAGCTGGTCGGCCTCGGCGGCGGCGAGCTGGGCCAGCTCCGGCACGTGGACCTCGCCCTCCTCGCCGAGCGTGCAGGTCACCAGCGTGACGTGGGCACCGGCGGCGGCGTAGTGGGCCATCGTCGAGCCGGTGCCGATGGACTCGTCGTCGGGGTGCGCGTGGACCAGCAGGAGTCGGCGGTCGGGCAGCGTCGTCACGACGGTCACTCTAACCGGCGGTTCACCCGCGCCGGCTCTGACGCGTCCGCCCGGGTCCGCCACATCACCCCCCGGGCGGCTCTACGATCCGACGTGTGGACTTTCCGGAGTTGGCCGCCCGTACCCGCCGGTTCGGCCACGGTGCGCCGCGCGCCGTCACCGTGGCCAGCGACGGCTCCCGGGTGATCTTCCTGCGCTCGGCCGGTCCGGAGGATTGCGCCGACGCGCTCTGGCTGCTCGACCCGACCACCGGCGAGGAGCGGCTGGTCGCCGACCCGGTGGCGCTGCTCGGCGCGGGTGGCGATCCGGCCGCCCTCACCCCCGGGGAGCGGGCGCTGCGCGAGCGGCGGCGGCTCAGCGCCGCCGGCATCGGGTCGTACGCGCTGGACGCGGCCGGCCGCGTGGCGGCGTTCACGCTGGCCGGGCGACTGTTCCGGGCCGACCTGGTGCAAGGCGACGTGATCGAGGTGGCGACCGTCGGCCCGGTGCTCGACCCGCGCCCCGACCCCACCGGCGAGCGGCTGGCGTACGTCACCGACGCCGCCGACGGGGTGCGCCGGGGCGAGCTGCGGGTGGTGGCGGCCGACGGCACCGACAGCCTGCTGGCCGGCGAGGACGCCGAGGTCACCTGGGGGCTGCCCGAGCACGTCGCGGCCGAGGAGTTCCACCGGTTCCGGGGCTACTGGTGGGCACCCGACGGGCGCAGCGTGCTGGCCGCACGGGTCGACGAGTCCCGGTTGCCCCGCTGGCACCTGCACGACCCGGCGGAGCCGGCCAGCCCGCCGACGACGGTGGCGTACCCGCAGGCCGGCGGGCCGAACGCGGAGGTCAGCCTCCACCTGCTCGACCTCGACGGCGGCTGGGTCGACGTGCACTGGGACCGGGAGACCTACCCGTACCTCACGTCGGTCGACTGGGCCGACGGGAACCCGCTGATCACCGTGCTGCGCCGGTCGCAGCAGCACGGCCTGGTGCTCGCGGTCGACCCGCGCACCGGCGAGACCCAGGTGCACGCCGAGCTGGCCGACCCGCGCTGGGTGGAGCCGATCCCCGGCACCCCGGCCCACCTGCCCGACGGGCGGGTGCTGGTCGGCGGCGAGCTGGCCCACGACGGGTACGACGCCCGCTGCCTGTTCGCCGACGGCACCCTGCTCACCCCGCCGTCGCTGTACGTGCGCCGGGTGGTGGGCCGGCTGCCCGCCAGCAACGGTTCGGCCGACCTGCTGGTGGAGGCGAGCGAAGGCGAGCCGAGCCAGCGGCACCTGTACCGGGTCCGAACGCTTATCGGCGGCGGGGTGGACGCCCGCCGGATGAGCGGCACCCCCGGCTGGCACACGGCCGCCGTGGGCGGGGACACGCTGGTGGTCGGCACCGCGTCGCTGGACCAGCCGGGCACCACCTGGTCGGTGTGGCGCGGCGACCGGGAGGTGGCCCAGCTCCGGTCGCTGGCCGCCACCCCGCCGTACGCCCCCCGGCCGACGATGGTGCGGGTGACCGACCGGCGGCTGCCCAGCGCGGTGCTCTACCCCACCGACCACGTCAAGGGCACCCGGCTGCCGGTGCTGCTGGACGTCTACGGCGGCCCGGGGCACCAGGAGGTGACGGCCACCCGGTCGGCCTGGCTGGAGCGGCAGTGGTGGGCCGACGCCGGGTTCGCGGTGGTGACGGTGGACAACCGGGGCACCCCTGGGGTGGCACCGTCGTTCGAGAAGGCGGTGCACCGCCGGCTGGCCGACGTGGTGCTGACCGACCAGGTCGACGCGCTGACCGCGCTCGCCGGCAAGCACCCCGACCTGGACCTGGAGCGGGTCGGCATCCGGGGCTGGTCGTTCGGCGGCTGGCTGGCCGGGCTGGCGGTGCTGCGCCACCCGGAGCTGTTCCGCTGCGGGATCGCCGGCGCCCCGGTCAGCGACTGGGCGCTGTACGACACCGCGTACAGCGAGCGCTACCTGGGCCTGCCGGAGGACGGCATGGACGTGTACGCGCACCACTCGCTGCTGGAGCTGGCGGCCGAGCCGCCCGTGCCCGGTGAGCCGGCCCGGCCGTTGCTGCTGGTGCACGGCCTGGTCGACGACAACGTGGTGGCCGCGCACACGCTGCGGCTGTCGGCGGCGCTGCTGGCGGCGGGCCGGCCGCACTCGGTGCTGCCGCTGACCGGGGCCACCCACATGGCGGCGGGTGGGTTGTCGGAACGCCTGCTCCGCCTGGAACTCGACTTCCTCCGCACCCACCTGGACTGAGGTGCAAGGAAGGGCACCTTGTTAACGCATTCTGCATAGCAGGGGCCCCCTCTTAACGACGCTGTTGGAGAGGCTCTCCAGCAACACGAAAGCCCCGGCCCGGTGATCAAAGAGGAAAAGCGTCATAGTTGATCTCGACGATGACGCGAACTTCCTGATCACCGGGCCGGGCGGGATGGTCAGTGGTGTGTTACCCCTTGACGTGCGCGTTCATGAAGGACGGGTAGCCGAAGACGCTGGAGATGAAGATCCCGCCGGCCTTGGAGCCATGCACGTGGTACGCCACGTCGACGAAGAGCGGCACCACCGGGGCGTGCTCCTTCATGATCCGCTCGTCGAGCCTGGCCCACTCCGGCCCCTGCCTGGCCGGCTCCAGGGCGAGGATCCGGTCGATCTCGGCGTTGATCGTCGGGTCATCGAAGTACGACTGGTTGCTGTTGCCCTCGGGCTTGATGGTCCGGCCGTCGTAGAGCACCGGCAGGATCGACGCGCCGCTGGGCCAGTCCGCCGCCCAGTTACCGATGTACAGGTCCCACGGGTTGTCCTTCTTCTTGATCTCGTCGAGCTTGGAGTCGTCCGGGATGTTCCGGACGGTGATCCGGAAGCCGGCCCGCTCCAGGTTGCCCTTGAGCTGGGTGGCCATCTGCTGCTCGGTCGTGTCGTCGGACGCGCCGAGGACCAGTTCCGGGGTCTGGCCGCCGAGCAGTTCCTTGGCCTTGTCGACGTCGCCGTTCGCGCCGGCCGGGTACGCGTCGTACGCCCGGAAGCCGATGGTCGCCGGCGGCATCAGGGTGGTCAGCGGCTGGGCCACGGTCTGCCCGCCGAGCGCCTTGATCAGGCCCTCCCGGTCGATGGCGTAGTTCAGCGCCTGCCGAACCTTGAGGTCGGTGACCCGCTGGTTGTTGATGACGAGTTGGTTGGCGCTCGGCGTCGGCGAGAGGATGGTCCGTGACTTCAGCGCCGCGTCCTGGGCCACCCGGGCGACCAGGGAGGCCGGCACCGAGTTGAAGGCGAGAGCGCTCTGGTCGGCGCCGTTGTCGGCGATCACCCGGTTGTTGGCGGCGTCGGCGGTGGGGCCGAAGTTCCACACGAACTGGTCCGGGTACTGGTGGCGCACCGGGTCGGTGGCCGGGTCCCAGTTCGGGTTGCGGTCGAGGGTGAGCCGTACGCCGACCTGGTTGGCGGCGATCTTGTACGGCCCGGACGAGAACGGCCGCTGGTCCAGGTTGACCCCGGTGTCCTTGTCGGCCCGCAGCGGCGCGGTGGTCGGCAGCGAGGCGGCGAACGGCAGGTCGCAGCGGGGCTTGGCGAACTCGAAGCGCAGGGTCTTCTCGTTCGGGGTGGTCAGGCCGGGCGGCAGCGCGCCCTTGTTCTTCTTGAAGTCCCACAACGTGTCGAACTGCGGGCTGTCGGCCAGCCACTCCTGGAGGTAGGTCGGGCCGCCGGCGAGGTCCGGGTCGAAGGACCGGGCGATGCCGTACGCGATCTCCTTGGAGGTGATCGGGCTGCCGTCCTCGAACTTCACCCCTGACTTGATCGTGAACTCCCAGACCTTGCAGTCGTTGTTGACGTTGGTCCCGGGGGTCTCGGCCAGGTCACCGACGAGCACCAGGCCACCCTTGCCGTCGTCCTTCCAGGTCGTCAGGTACCGGGCGAAGAGCGGGTTGATCATCAGGCCGGCGAACGAGTACGTCCGCTGCGGGTCCAGGTGGGAAATCGGGGTCTCCCGGATGACGGTGAACGTGCCGCCCCTGCGGGCCCCGCTGACCTCGGCCGCCGGGCCCTGCGAGTCCTTCGGGTCGGTGGCGATGACTCCGGTCTGCTGCCGGCCGGTGTCGACCGTGGTGCCCTCGCCCGTGTTCTCCGAACACGCCCCCAACGCCACCACCAGTGCGATTGCGCCGGCCGCGGCGGCCGCTGCGCGTGGTCGCATCTCCTACCTCCTCTGTCGATGGATGTCGTCTACAACGCGGTCACCCGCACGTTTCAGCGCAGCCGTACCCGGGGGTCGATCGCCGCGTAGAGCAGGTCCACCAGGACGTTGGCCAGCACCACGAACACCGCGGCGATGAGCACGGTGGCCATGATGGTCGGCAGGTCGCCGGCGCGGACGGCGTCGACCGCCGTACGCCCCAACCCCTGGATGCCGAACGTGGTCTCCGTGATGACGGTGCCGCCCAGCGCCCCGCCCACGTCCAGCCCCGCGATGGTCACCACGGGGGTGATCGCCGCGCGCAGCGCGTGCCGCCCGTACACCCGGGGTTTGGTCAGGCCCTTGGCGCGGGCCGTGCGGACGAAGTCCTCCGACAGCGTCTCCAGCATCTGTGCCCGGGACAGTCGGGCGTAGATGGCGGAGAAGAGGAACGCCAGCGAGACCCAGGCCAGAACCAGCCCGCTGGCCCACTTGACCGGGTCGTCGAACAGCGACGTGTAGCTCGGTACCGGCAGCAGCCGCAGTTGGTACACGAAGACCAGCAGCAGCACCGCCCCGACGAAGTAGAGCTGCAACGACGCGCCGGTCAGCGAGAAGCCGATGGCCAGCCGGTCCAGCCAGGTGCCCCGGCGCAGGGCCGAAACCATGCCGAGGCCGACGCCGAGCAGCAGCCACAGGATCGCCGCCGGGATCACGATGCTCAGGGTCACCGGCAGCACCCGGGCGATGGTGTCGCTGACCGCCTCGTTGCTGACGTACGACCAGCCCAGGCAGGGGGCGTCGCACCGGCCGCCCTGGGCGCCGCCCAGGTCCCGCCCGGTGACGATGCCTTTCATGTAGCCGGCGTACTGGGTGACCAGCGGGTCACGCAGGCCCAACTCCTGGCGGACCCGCTCCAGACGCTCCGGGTTGCAGTTCTTCGGGCACATGCCGCTGACCGGGTCCCTGGGCAGGGCGAAGAACATCAGGAAGCTGAGCACGCTCACCGCGAACAGGGTGAGCGTCGCCGAGAGCAGCCGCTTGACCAGGAACCGCGCCATCAGTGCCCTCCCTCGTTCGCGACTGCGGGGCTCCGCTCCGCTGCACTCCTCGCCCTCACCCCTGCCCCCTACCGGGACGACTTCGGGTCGAGCGCGTCGCGCAGCGCGTCCCCGAAGAGGTTGAAGGCGAAGACCAGCGCGAAGATCGTGACGCCGGGGAAGAAGACGTACGCCGGGTCGGTCTGGAGGTAGTCCAGGCTGCGGTAGATCATCCGGCCGAAGCTCGGTGTGGCGTCGGTCAGCCCGACCCCGATGAACGACAGCGCCGCCTCGCTGGTGATGTACGACGGCACGGCCAGGGAGAACGACACCAGGATCGGCGCCCAGAGGTTCGGCAGGAGCTGGCGGAACAGCATGTGCCCCAACCCGGCCCCGCTGGCCCGAGCCGCCTGCACGAACTCCCGCTCGCGCAGCGCGATGACCTGCCCGCGCACGAGCCGGGCGGTGCTGGTCCAGCCGAACAGGGCGAAGATGGCGATCAGCACGCCGATCTGGAACGCGGGCGGCACCTCCTCGCGCTGGCCGTAGAAGCGCAGCGCGATCGTCGGGGTCAGCGCCAGCGCGATGATCAGGAACGGCATGGCCAGGGTCAGGTCGGTGATCCAGTTGACCACCGCGTCCAGCCAGCCGCCCAGGTACCCGGCGAGGGTGCCGAGCACGATGCCGATCGCGGCGGTGACGACGGCGGCGGTGAACGCGATGAACAGCGACGTCCGCAGCCCGTGCACCATCCGGATGAAGATGTCCCGGCCCAGCCCCGGCTCCAGCCCGAACCAGTGTTCCCCGGTGACCCCGCCGGCGTAGCCCAGCGGCATGCCGAAGCCGTCGAGCCGGCTCTGGAACTGCTCGCGGGGGCCGATCCCGTACAGCGCCTCGATCAGCGGCACGGCGAGCGCGACCAGCACGAAGAAGGCCAGCATTCCGGCGCTGACCACGGCCGTGCGGTCCCGGCGCAGCCGGGCCCAGGCGAGTTGGCCGGGCGACCGGCCGACGATGCCCCGGCCCCGGGGCCCGGCACCGTCGCCCGTGGACTCGATCTCCGCGAGGGCCACGCCCTCGACCGGGGACAGGCTCACGTCGTCACCTCCGCACCGCTTCCGCCGACCCGGCCGGCCCCCGGGAGGTTGCCGGCGGTGTCGGGCTCCGGGGGGCGGCCGGTTACGTCGGGCTCCGGGAAGTGGCAGGCGGTCAGCCGCGCGCCCGGGGCCGGCAGGTTGGTCGTGCCGATGTTCGTCAAAAAGGGGCTGTGGACCGGTGCGTCGCCGTCGCGTGCCACCAGGGCCGGTTCCTCGGTGGCGCAGACGTCGCGCGCCTTCGGGCACCGGGTGCGGAACCGGCAGCCCGACGGCGGGTTCAGCGGGGTCGGCACGTCGCCGGTGAGCCGGATCCGCTCGCCGGGGCCGAGCCGTGTCACGTCCGGGATCGCCGACAGCAAAGCCCGGGTGTACGGGTGCCGTGGGCGCTCGTAGATGTCCGCCCGGTCGCCGATCTCCACGATCCGGCCCAGGTACATCACGGCGACCCGCTGGCAGAAGTGCCGCACCACCGCGAGGTCGTGGGCGATGAACACGAACGCCAGCCCGAGGTCGCGTTGCAGGTCGCGCAGCAGGTTGACCACCTGCGCCTGGATCGAGACGTCCAGGGCGGAGACGGGCTCGTCGGCGACGATCAGCTTCGGCCGCAGCGCGAGGGCCCGGGCGATCCCGACGCGCTGCCGTTGCCCGCCGGAGAACTCGTGCGGGTACCGGTTGTAGTGCTCGGGGTTGAGCCCGACCAGTTCCAGCAGCTCCCGCACCCGCCGACGCACCCCGCCGGGCGGATCGATGCCGTTGACCCGCAGCGGCATCGCCACGATCCGGCCCACGGTGTGCCGGGGGTTCAGCGACGCGTACGGGTCCTGAAAGATGATCTGAAGGTCCTGGCGCAGCGGTCGCAGCTCACGCCGCCCGGCGTGGGTGATGTCGCGGCCGGCGAACTCGATCCGCCCGGCAGTCGGCTCCAGCAGCCGCACCAGCATCCGGCCGGTGGTGGTCTTGCCGCAGCCGGACTCCCCCACCAGGCCGAGCGTCTCGCCGGGGCGCACCGCGAAGTCGAGGCCGTCGACGGCCCGCACCAGGCCGGTGGCGCGGAACCCGGTGCGCACCGGGAAGTGCTTGGTCAGCCCGCTGACCCGCAGCAGCGGCTCGTTCATCGGGCCACCCCCGTCCGCGCGACGTCCTCGGCGTGCAGGCGGGCGCGCTCGTCGGCCGGCAGGTGGCAGGCCGCCAGGTGGCCCGGCTCGCCGGCCGGGCCCAGCGCCGGGACCTCGGCGCGCGAGCGACCGCCGGTGCGGTCGGCGTACCGGCAACGGGGGTGGAAGGCGCAGCCCGACGGAAGGTCGATCAGACTTGGCGGGTTGCCCGGGATGGGCATCAGGTCCGCGTCGGCGTCGCCGTGCAGCGACGGCACGCTGGAGAGCAGACCCCAGGTGTACGGGTGGCGCGGTCGCCGCAGCACCTGCTCCGCGCTGCCGTGCTCGACGGCCCGTCCGCCGTACATCACCAGCACCTCGTCGGCGACCTGGCCGACCACGCCGAGATCGTGGGTGACCAGGATGATCGCCGAGCGGAACTCGGCCTGGAGGTCGGCCAGCAGCTCCAGGATCTGTGCCTGCACTGTGACGTCGAGGGCGGTGGTCGGCTCGTCGGCGATCAGCAGGTCCGGGTCGTTGACCAGGGCCATCGCGATCATCGCCCGCTGCCGCATGCCGCCGGAGAACTCGTGCGGGTACTGGTCGTACCGCTTTCCCGGCTGGGGGATGCCGACCCGGCCGAGCATGTCGACGGCCCGCCGCCGGGCCTCCCGTCGGCCGGCCCGCCGGTGGTGCACCCGGTACGCCTCGGCGATCTGCCTGCCCACCGGGTAGTACGGGTGCAGCGCCGACAGCGGGTCCTGGAAGATCATCGCTACGTCCCGGCCGCGCAGCCGGCGTAGCTCCTCCTCGGGCAGGCCGACGAGCTGCCGGCCGCCGACGCGGATCCCGCCGGTGATGGTGGTGCGCCTCGGGTCGTGCAGGCCCAGAATCGCCAGCGAGGTGACGCTCTTGCCGGAGCCGGACTCGCCGACGACGCCGAGGGTGCGCCCCCGCTCGACGGCGAAGGAGACCCCGTCGACCGCGCGGACCGTGCCGTCGGCGGTGTCGAAGCGCACCCGCAGGTCGTCGACCTGCAGGTGCGGACCGGACGCTGGTGCTGGCTCGCCCACGACCGCCTCCCCGCACTCAGTGACGAAGAGAAACTACAACAGATCACTGGGGCTGAAAATAAGCTACAGGTCCGGGACTGCCAGCGGTGCTCAGCGTAACGACTCGGCAACTTCCCCCAACACCCCCCGATCGAGAGACCGGCGAAGCCGCACAGGTCGCACGTCGGCTGCGACCATGACGGGGCAGCCGGGAGAGGACGCCGGGCAACGCCTCCACCGCCAAGGTGCTGAAGACGCACTACTACGCCGCCGCCCGCATCGACCGGTATCTGCTGGGCGAGCAGGAGACCGGCGCGCTGCGCCTGCACCGACGTCGGCACGCCCACTACGTAAAGCACTCGGCCGCCAAGCGGGGCGAGGTGCTGGAGTCGACCGAGCCCGTCCGGGCGGGGATCCGGCCCGAGGATCTCGTCCCCTGACGGATGTCGGTCCCGTCCCCTAGGGTCGGGCCATGACCGGATTCGATGCGGCGTCCGCCGCCGTGCAGGCGGCTTTGGACGCGGGCGCCCGGTACGCCGACGCCCGGGTGATGCACCGCCGGTACGAGTCGATGTCGGCCCGCAACGGCGACGTCGAGGAGCTGACCCAGGACGAGAGCCTCGGGCTGGGCGTCCGGGCGCTGGTCGGATCGGGCTGGGGCTTCCACGCCGTACCGGAGCTGTCGGACGCCGCGGCCCGCGACGCCGGCCGGCGCGCCGCGCGGATCGCCGCCGCGAGCGCGCGGGTCCCCGGCCCGCCGATCGACCTGGTGCCGGCCGACCCGGTCGTCGCGAGCTGGGCCTCGGCGTGCGAGGTCGACCCGCTCGGGGTGGCCCTGTCCGACAAGGGCGACCTGCTGGTCGGCGCGACCGCCACGATGCGGGAACACGGCGCGGACCTGGCCGAGGGCCTCTACCAGGTGTGGGACACCACGAAGTGGTTCGTCTCCAGCGAGGGGCACCGCATCGACCAGCGCATCCGCGAGTGCGGCAGCGGCATCTCGGCCACCTCGATCGGCGACGCAGAGACGCAGCGCCGGTCCTACCCGAGCTACCGCGGCCAGTACGGCACCACCGGCTGGGAGCTGGTCACCTCACTCGATCTGGCCGCGCACGCCGCCCGGATCGCCGAGGAGAGCCGGGCGCTGCTCACCGCGCCCGCGTGCCCGGCGGGCGAGACCAACCTGATCCTCGGCGGCGAGCAACTCGCGTTGCAGATCCACGAGTCCGTCGGGCACGCCATCGAGCTGGACCGCATCCTCGGCTGGGAGGCCGCCTTCGCCGGCACGTCCTGGCTGGACCTGGCGCAGCTCGGCTCGCTGCGCTACGGCTCCGAGCTGATGAACGTCACCATCGACCCGACCATCCCGGGCGCGCTGGGCAGTTTCGGCTTCGACGACGAGGGCTCACCGGCGGTGCGGCGGGACGCGGTACGCGAGGGCCGGTGGGTCGGGGTGCTCGCCGGCCGCGACTCGGCCGCCGTCGCCGGCCTGGGCTACGGCGGCAGCGTACGGGCCGACGGCTGGGCCCGGCTGCCGATGGTGCGGATGACCAACGTCGGGCTGGAGCCCGGCCCGCACACCCTCGACGAGATCGTCGCCGCCACCGACGACGGGGTGCTGATGGACGTCAACCGTTCCTGGTCGATCGACGACAAGCGGCTGAACTTCCAGTTCGGCTGCGAGATCGGCTGGGAGGTGAAGCGGGGTCGGCGGGGGCGGATGCTGCGCAACCCCACGTACACGGGCATCGGCCCGCTGTTCTGGCGCTCGATGGACATGCTCTCCGCCGAGACCATCGCCTGGGGCACGCCGAACTGCGGCAAGGGCCAGCCCGGCCAGGTCGGCCACACCGGCCACCCGGCCGCGCCGGCCCGGTTCCGCAACGTCCGAGTGGGGGTGCGGGCATGAGTCAGGAGCGCGGGCGGGACGTGTTGGGCCTCGCCGATCAGGTGGTCGACCTGGTCCGCCGGCTGGCCGGGCCACGGGCCGAGGCGGAGGTGGTGGTCACCCGGTCCGCCCTGGCGTTGACCCGGTTCGCCAACTCCTTCGTGCACCAGAACGTTGCCGAGTCGGGCGTCACGGTGCGGCTGCGTGTGCACGCCGAGGGGCGCACGGCGGCCGGCGGCGGCAGCGTGGTCACTTCGGACGGGCTGGCCGCCCTGGTCGAGCGAGCCCTCGCGGCGGCCCGGCTCTGCCCGCCGGACCCGGCGTGGCCGGGGCTGGCCCCGCGCTCACCGGTGCCCGCCGCCCCGGCCTGGGACGAGGCCACGGCCTTCGCCGAGCCGGGCGAGCGGGCCGAGCGGGTGCGCGCGTTCGTCGACGCCGTGGGCGGGCTGGAGGCCGCCGGGTACTGCCGCACCGCGCACCGGGAGGCGGCGTTCGCCAACTCCACCGGGCACTCCGCGTGGGGCAGCGCCGCCGAGGCGGCGATGGACGGCATCGCCCGTTCGGGCGGCGCGGACGGCGTGGCCCGGCTGCACGCCGGCCGGCTGGCCGACCTGGACGGGGCGGCGTTGGGGGCCCGCGCCGCCGCGAAGGCGCGGGCCGCCGTGGCCCCGGTCGAGCTGCCGCCGGGCCGGTACGAGGTGGTGCTGGAGCCGGCCGCCGTCGCCGACCTGCTGCACAATCTCGCTCTCTGGGGCTTCAACGGCAAGCGGCACGCCGAGCGGCAGTCCTTCGCCGAGCCGGGCGCGGCCCAGTTCGATCCGGCGGTCACGCTGGTCGACGATCCGCTCGCCGGGTCGGGGCTGCCGTTCGACGTCGAGGGCACCGGCCGGCGGGCCCTGACGCTGGTCGACGCCGGCACCACGGTCGCCGTGGCGCACGACCGGCGCAGCGGCGCGGCGGCCGGGGTGGGTTCCACGGGGCACGCGTCGCCGGAGGCGGCCACCTTCGGCCCGACGCCGGTCAACCTGCGGCTGTCCGGCCCCGCACCGGCCACCAC
>NZ_SMKJ01000070.1:0-25425 GCF_004348615.1 Micromonospora sp. KC207 | reverse complement strand
CCCCCACCAGGCACAGCCCCACCCCCGCGCCGGTGATCAGCAGCGCGGTCCGCGCCGGCCGGCGACGCCGGGCCGGCCGTGTCCATGGCTGCTGGCTGCCCATCACCTTCGACCGTAGGGGCACGGCGGGTCACCGCGCAGCGACTCGCCCCTGTCGCCCGCCCGGCGCATCGTCTACGGTCGGCGCACACCCTACGCGTGCCCTGCGGAGGCGAGGAGACGATGACCCGTTACGTGCAGCCGGCGCCCACCCCCGACAGCCCGTACACCGGTGACCGGCTGCTGCGGTCGTGGCTGCGCCGCCAGCTCGGCCCGGCCGGGCACGCCGCCGCGCAGGGTCGGCTGATCGACCTGGCCGCCGACGTGACCGGGCCGCTGCGCGCCGCGCACGCCGACGCCGAGGCGCACCCACCGGCCCTGGTCCGCTACGACCCGTGGGGCGCCCGCGTCGACCGGATCGACACGTCCGCCGGGTGGCGGGCCCAACGCGCCGCCGCCGCCCGGCACGCCGTGGTCGCCCTGCCCTACCTCGAATCGGCGCGCGGGCAGTGGGGGGCCGCCACGCGGGTCGTCCAACACGCCCTGCTGCACCTGTACGGGCCGGAGTCGGCAACGTTCTCCTGCCCGGTGGCGATGGCCGACGGCGCGGCGGCGCTGCTCAGCCTTCCTGAGGTCGACTCCGGCGTCCGCGACGCGTGGCTGCCCCGGCTGACCTCCACCGACCCGGACACCGCGATCGTGTCCGGGCAGTGGATGACCGAGTCGCAGGGCGGCTCGGACCTGTCCGGTTCCAGCACCGTCGGTCGACCCGCCGCCGACGGGTCGTGGCGGCTGACCGGGCAGAAGTGGTTCTGCTCCGCCGCCGACGCCCCGATGGCGGTGGCCCTGGCCCGGCCCGAGGGCGCCGGGCGGGGCAGCCGCGTCCTCGCCCCGTTCCTGGTGCCCCGCTACGCCGCCGACTCGCCCCTGGCCGGCGTCACCGCTGCCGCCGACGCGCCGGCCCCCGGCGTCACCGTGCACCGGCTCAAGGACAAGCTGGGCACGTGGGCGCTGCCGACCGCCGAGATCGGGCTCGCCGACGCGTACGCGCTGCCGTTGGGTGACCCGGCGGTGCCCGGCCTGGCTCGGGCGATGACCCTGGTGGTGGTGACCCGGGTGCACAACGCCGCAGCCGCGGCCGGCGGGATGCGCCGCGGCCTGGCCTACGCCCGCGCCTACGCCGCCGCCCGCGTCGCCGCCGGGGGGCGGCTGGCCGACAACCCGCTGCACCGGGCCACCCTCGGCGTCCTCGCCGTGGACACCGCCGCCGCGTTCGTCCTCGCCGGACACGCGTTCGCGCTGCTCGGCCGGGTGGAGGTGGGCGCAGACCCGGACGCCGCCGCCGAGTTGCGGGTGGTCGCGCCGCTGGCGAAGCTCGCCACCGGCCGGCTGGCGGTGGCCTGCGCCAGCGAGTACGTGGAGGCATTCGGCGGCGCGGGGTACGTCGAGGACACCGGCGTGCCCCGGCTGCTGCGCGACGCGCAGGTCCTGCCGATCTGGGAGGGCACCACCAACGTGCTCGCCCTGGACGTGTTGCGCGCCGTCAGCCGCGAGGACGCCGGCGGGCCCCTGCTGCGTCGCCTCGCCGCCGCCGTCGACCTGGCCCGGCCGCTGTCGGCCGACCTGGCCGACACCCTCGCCACCGTCACCGGGGAGTTGACCGCCGCCCTGGCCGAGGTCACCGCCGACCCGCGCGCCGTCGAGGTGGTCGCCGGGGCGCGGGGGCTGGCCTTGCGGATGGCGGCGGCGCTGGCCTGTGCCCTGCTCGTCGAGCACGCCGCGTGGGGCGACGAGCAGGCGCAGGTCGCGGCCGGGCTGTGGGCGCGGCGGCGGCTGCGCCACGAGGACATCGCCAGCGACGCCCACCGCCACCTCGACCTGCTCTGCTGACCCGCACGCCCCGGCGGGCGTCAGGCCCGCCGCCGCGCCCGCGCCGCCCAGATCGCGTACGCCGGGTCGCGGTCCAGGTTGTGCCGGTCCCGGTCGTAGCGGCGGGTGGTACGCGGGTCCGCGTGCCCCATGGCGTCCTGCACGTCCTCCAGCGGCACCCCCTCCGCGCGGGCGGTGGTGGCGAACGCGTGCCGCAACGAGTGCGGCGACAGCTTCGCCCACGCCGGGATGCCCGCCGCGCGGGCCAGGCGCCGCACCAGCCGGAACACCGAGTGCCGGTCCAGCCGCGCGCCGGTTGCGGTGACCAGCAGCGGACCGGTCAGTTGGTGTGTCCCCACCCCCTGCGCCGCCGCCCGCTCGGCCAGGTAGGCGTCCACCGCGTACGCCGTGGACGGGGTGAGCGCCCGCCGCCTCGGCTTGCCGCCCTTGCCGACGAACCGGACGCTGCGGTGCCCCCGCTCCGCGCCCAGGTCCGCCAGGTCCAGCGACACCAGCTCCCCCACCCGCAGCCCCAGGTCGGCCAGCAGCGCGACCGCCGCCCGGTTGCGTGCTGCCGTCGGGCCGCTCTCGGCCTGCGCGGCGGCCAGCAGCGCGTCCACCTCCTGCGGGGTCAACCCGACCGTCGAGGAGTGGTCCCGGTCGACGCGGGGCCGGTCCGCGGCCGTCACCGGGTTGGCCTCGATCGCCCGTAGCTTAACCAGGAAGTCGTACCAGCTCGACAGCGCCGACAGCTTGCGGGCCACGGTCGCCGGGGTCAACGGCCGGCCGCTGCGCGCCGCCGGGGTGGCCTCCAACTCACGGCCGTAGGCGTTGACGTCGAGGAAGTTGGCCCGCAGCGGGTCCAGCTGCCGTGCCCGGCACCAGGCCAACCAGCCCGCCACGTCCCGCCGGTACGCGTCACGGGTGTGCTCGGACAACCGCCGGTTACGCAGCCACGCCTCGGTGAAGTCGCCCGGACCGGCCCCGCGCAGGGCCGGGCGGGCCGCGCCACGCGGCAGCACCGGAAACTCGGGACGAAGCATGCGTGAAAGACTCTCAGCCTGTGGGCGGATCGGCGGTGAGGCGCGCCCGTGCCGTTTCCGCCCGGCCAGCGTCCCGCCCGCCGCGACTGGTTGTGCCCCGTGGTCGATGATCTTCCCCGGGCGCCGCTGAGACGGTTCGCTTTCCCGGTGCCGGCCGGCGGCGCGTCGCCGCAGCCGGCGCGTCGGATCAGGGCGCCACCCGACGGGGGCACCCTGATCGCGACCCGAGCGCCGGGTCAGGCGTCGATCTGCCGGCGGCCGTTGCCGCCGGTGGCGATGGCCACCCGGCGGGGTTTGGCCCGCTCGGCCACCGGGATGCGCAGGGTCAGCACCCCGTTGTCGTAGCCGGCCTCAAGGTTGTCGGTGTCGAGGGTGTCGCTGAGGAACAGCTGCCGGCTGAACGTGCCCATGGGGCGCTCCGCCGCGACCAGTTCGACGTTGTCCCCGGTCGGGCGGCGGCGTTGCGCGCGGACGGTCAGCACGTTGCGCTCGACGGTGCAGTCGATGCTGTCCGGGTCCACCCCGGGCAAGTCGAACGCGGCGTAGAAGTGGTCCCCGTCACGGTAGGCGTCCATGTGCATCACGGCGGGACGGGAGTTGGTGCCGAGCAGCTGCTCGGCGAGCCGGTCGATCTCACGGAACGGGTCGGTGCGCATCAGCATCGTGATCTCTCCTCGGTTCTCCTGGCCGAAGGTGTCAAGTTGAGTCTGAGTGACTCAAGTCCTTGTCTCCTTGATAGCGCGCGCCGACAGCCATGTCAACCTGGTGCGGCCCACTAGTACTTGCCGCGGCCCTGCATGGGTTATCCAAGGGTGAGGCGGTAGCCGATGCCGGGTTCGGTGACGAGGTAACGCGGTCGGGCGGGGTCTGGTTCGATCTTGCGGCGCAGGTTGGCGAAGTGCACGCGCAGGTAGTTGGTCTCGGTGTCGTAGGCGGGCCCCCATACCTCGTGCAGGAGTTGGCGGTGGCTGACGAGTTTGCCGGGGTGCCGGGCGAGGATTTCCAGCAGGTGCCATTCGGTGGGGGTGAGTCGTAGGTCGTGGCCGGCGCTGGTGGTTAGGCGTTTCGCGGCCAGGTCGATGGTGAGGTCGCCGACGGCGACGACGGCGGGCCCGGTGTCGGCAGGGGTGGCGCGGCGTAGGGCGGCGCGGATGCGGGCGAGGAGTTCGTTCATGCCGAAGGGCTTGGTGATGTAGTCGTCGGCGCCGGCGTCGAGGGCGTCGACCTTGGCGGATTCGGTGTCGCGGGCGGAGAGCACGATGATCGGTATGCGGGTCCAGCCGCGCAGGCCCTCGACGACGGTGACGCCGTCGAGATCGGGTAGGCCGAGGTCGACGATGGCCAGGTCGGGTGGGGTGCGGGCGGCCAGGGTCAGGGCGGTGGTGCCGTCGGTGGCGGTGGTGACCTCGTATCGGCGGGCCGTCAGGTTGATCCGGAGCGCGCGCAGCAGTGGGGCGTCGTCGTCGACGAGCAGGATGCGGGTCATCGGTCGGCTACCGCTGCGGGCAGGGCGATGGTCATGGTCAGTCCTCCGTTCGGGGTGTCGCTGGGGGTAAGCGTGCCGCCTTGTGCCTCGGTGAAGCCGCGGGCGATGGCGAGTCCCAGGCCGAGGCCGGTGCTGCTGTGGTCGTCGAGGCGTTGAAACGGGGCGAAGACCCGGTCGCGGTCCTCGACGGCGATGCCCGGACCGTGGTCGATAACCTGGAGTTGGAGCTGGTGGTCGTCGGCGTGACCACGGATCTGCACGCTGCGCCCGGGTGGGGTGGCGGTGCAGGCGTTGGCCAGCAGATTCGCCACGACCCGTTCCAGCAGGCCCGGGTCAGCCAGGGCCAGGGGCAGGTCGTCGGGTACGTCCACGTGCACCTCGACACCGCCGGTGTCGGTGGCCAGCGCGGCGCGGGCCACGACCGCGTCCAGGGCGGTCGGCTGGTTGTCGACGGACAGCACGCCGGCCTGCAGGCGGCTGAGCGCGAGGAGGTTGTCGACCACGGCGGTGAGCCGGTCGGTGGACTCCTCCACGGTGGCCAGCAGTTCAGCTCGATCGTGTGCGGTGAAGTCGACGTCGGGTTGGCGCAGGCTGGACACGGCGGCCTTGATGCCCGCGAGGGGGGTGCGCAGGTCGTGACCGACCGCGCCGAGCAGCGCGGCGCGGACCCGGTCGATGTGAGCGAGTTCCTCGGCGTGGGCGGCCTGCCCCGCCAGCCGCTGGGTATGCAGGGCCCGGGCTGCGGCGGCGGCCAGGCGGGCCAGGGCGCGGCGGTCCTCGGCGAACAGTTGCGGCCCCCAGCCGAGCAGGCGCAGCCCGCCGCCAGCGGCGACCGACAACGCCGGCTGCCCGTGTGGCGCGGGGCCGACCCGTTCGACGGTGCGTCCCTGCTCGGCCAGAGCGACCGTGGTCATCCGGTAGGTGGTGCGGACCTCCTCGAGCAGGCGAGCCAGCGACTGCTCGATGGGCTGGCTGCTGGCGACGGCCAGCAGCGCGGCTTCGGTGTCACGGCGGGCGGCGGTGGCCCGGTGCCGGGCGGCGAGGTCGACGGCGAGACTGACCGCCACCGCAACGCCGACGTAGACAGCCAAGACGACGATGCTGTCCCCGGCCTCGACCGCGAAGGTGCGAAACGGGGGGATGAAGAAGTAGTTGACCAGCAGATCGGCGCCCGCTGCGGCGGCCACGGCGGGCACCCACCCGCCGAGCGCCGCGGTGAGCAGCACCGGTATCAGGTACAGCAGGACCACGCTGGGCAGCGACACCTGTGGGCGCAGCGGCACCAGCGCCGCAGTGGTGGCGGCCAGCCCGGCGCCCGCCGCGATGACGCCGACGCCGGTGCGCCGCCACGACCGGCGTACCGAATCGACCGGCCCGCCCTGCGCAACTGTCCCCATGTCGGGCATTTCTACCCGATTCACCGCTACGACTCCCGTCGCCCGGCCGCCACCGGCTTGCGATCTTCTGGCCGCCGCCCACCCCTGACCTGCTCGCGGCGGGGCCGGCGAAAGCTGGATTCGAGCTGCCACGGCACGCTGACCACCATGACCCGGCGCTGAAACAGCAGCCGCGCCTTGAGCCGCAACGCACTCTGGTTGTGCAGCAACTGCTCCCACCACCGCCCCACGACGTACTCGGGGATGTAGACCACCACCAGATCCCGAGGGCCTTCCTCCCGCAGCCGGTTGACGTAGTTCAGCACCGGGTCGGTGATCTCCCGGTACGGCGAGTCCAAGATCGCCAGTGGCACGTTCAGGTCCCGGTCGGCCCACTGCTGCTGTAGCCGGGCCACCTCCTCGGCGTTGATGCCCACGGTGACCGCGGTCAAGCTGTCCGGCCGGGTCGCCTGCGCGTAGGCCAGCGCCTGCAGGGTCGGGCGGTGCACCCGCGAAACCAGCACCACCGCGTGCACCCGGGCCGGCATGACCACCCCGCCGGGCTCGGGTTCCAGCTCGGCGCTCACCCGCTCGTAGTGCCCGTGGATCGCGCGCATCAGCGCGAACAACACCGGCACGGCGATGACGACCAGGTAGGCGCCGTGGGTGAACTTCGTCGCCAGCACGATGACCAGCACCAGCGCGGTCAGCACACCGCCGAGCGCGTTGATGACCCGGGAGCGGTGCAGTCGCCGCCGCACCTTCGGGTCCTGCTCATCGGCCAGAGCGCGGTTCCAGTGTCGCACCATGCCGGCCTGGCTCAGCGTGAACGAGGTGAACACCCCGAGGATGTACAGCTGGATCAGCCGAGTCACCGACCCGTCGAACACCCAGATCAGCATTGCGGCGATCGCCGCCAGGATGATGATGCCGTTGGAGAACGCCAACCGGTCGCCGCGGGTGTGCAGCTGCCGGGGCAGGTACCGGTCCTGGGCCAGGATGGCCCCAAGCAGCGGGAAGCCGTTGAACGCCGTATTGGCCGCCAGGATCAGGATCAGCGCCGTGGTGGCCTGAATGACGAAGAACCCGAGACTGTTGTTGCCGAACACCGCTGCGGCCAGCTGAGCGATCACCGTGCGCTGCGGGTCGGCAGCACAGTCACCCGGGAAGCCGATCAGGTCGCAGGTGTGCTCGGCTACCCGTACCTTCGCGATCAACGCCAGCGCGGTGATTCCGGCGAACAGGGTGATCGCCACGACGCCCATCGCCAGCATCGTGCGCGCGGCGTTCTCCGCCTTCGGCGGCTTGAACGCCGGCACCCCGTTGGAGATCGCCTCCACCCCGGTCAACGCGGTACACCCCGACGCGAACGCCCGCAACGTCAACAAGGCCAAGGCCAGCCCAGTCAACCCCACCTGCTCCGGGCGCACCTGCCACCCGGCTGACTCGGCCACCGGCGCGTGCCCGGCCACTGCTCGGCCGAGCCCGAGGGCCACCATGACCAGCACGCCGGTGATGAACAGGTACGTCGGCCAGGCGAACGTCTTACCCGACTCTCGCACCCCGCGCAGGTTCATCGCCATCAATGCGAAGACGAACCCCACACAGATGGCAACCCGGTGAGTATTCAACGACGGGACCGCCGAGATGACGTTGTCCACGCCGGCGGCCACCGACACCGCCACCGTCATGATGTAGTCCACCAGCAGCGCCGCCGCCACGACCAACCCGGCAGACGGGCCGAGGTTACGCGAGGCCACCTCGTACGACCCGCCGCCGCTGGGGTAGGCGCGAACCACCTGCCGGTACGAGGCCACCACCACCGCCAGCAGCACCACCACCGCCAGACCCACCCACGGCGCCAAAAACAGGTACGCCAAACCGCCCAGCGTCAGCACCAGCAGGATCTCCTGCGTGGCGTAGGCCACCGACGACAACGGATCCGACGCGAAAATCGGCAACGCCAGCCGCTTCGACAGCAATGTCTCACCCAACCGGTCACTGCGCAACGGACGCCCGACCAGCACACGCTTCAACCAGTTCAACACACCATGAAGTCAAGACCCGACCACCACACTCAATCGGTGATCTTGGCGCGTTCTTAACGCCGCTCCCCACCATCTTGGCGACTCTCCGACGCCACGGTGACCGCCCTCACCTCCTGGCATCCCCCGCTCGGCAGATACGGGCTCCCCGTACTGATCGCCGAGGGCGCACGCCGAACTGGTGTTCGGCATGTCAGCTCCGCCGGCAGCAGCGGCCGCGCTCCACGGCTGTCGACTCGGCTCACTGTTCGCCCAGCACCGCCGCGATCGCCGCGTACGGCCGGTGGGTGCCATCGCTGGGCCGATGCTGGCGCTCGACCTCCCGGAAGCCGGCTCCCGCCAACCGCTCGGAGAACTCGTCAACCGGCCAGCGATAGGCCGTCACGACCTTGTGGTCGAAGGCGACGACGTCGTCGCCGTCGAAGAGGCCGACCACCAGCGTGCCGGCGGGAGCCATCACCCGCCGGAACTCGGCGAACGCACCGTGGAGCTCCGGGGGCGGTACGTGGATCAGCGAGAACCAGGCCAAGACGCCGGCGAGGGAACCGTCCTCGACGTCCAGACTCTGCATCGACCCGAGGCGGTACCTGCCGTGCGGATGGGCGGCCCTCGCGTGGGCGATGAACTCGGGAACCAGGTCGATCCCCGTCGCGTCGACACCCAGCGACCGAAGGTAGCCGGTGAGGTGGCCAGGCCCGCAGCCCACATCAAGCACGCTGCCCGGCCGAACCGCCAGGTGTCGTCCGATGAAGGCGAGGTCGTCGGCAGCTACCTGCCGGCTGGTGCCGAACAGTTCGATGTAGCGGTCTGCGACTGAGGCGTATGCGTCCCGGACCCGCTCCACGTTCACCGCGTGATCATATGACCCGTTGATCCGGCCGGGCAGGCCACGCGCCGAGCCGGCCGAGCCAGAGGAAGGTTCGGCCGCTGCTTGGCCTCGAAGATCCGGGCCGCCGCGCCGTGGTCGATGTTGACCGACGTCCGTCTTCGGTGGATGCGACAGCAATCTTCAGCGCCTCTCCGGTTGAGATCACTGACGAATCGATCATGGGGCCCCTACCAAACCGAGCAGCCGACATCCTGGCGCGTTACTCAGAACGACGGGGACGGCCACGAGCACGCCAGCGGTCCCGAGCAGCACTGCGGCGTTCGCGGTGGCAACCCCGAGGATGGCACCGATACCGGCGAGGCCACCGGTGAGCAGCAGAAGATGCACGGTGTAGCACACCGCCAGGCCGCCGACAGGTGGGCGGCGAGCAGGCCGGTGACATGCCGGTACGGCGCGTGGTTCCGGCAACGCCGCAGGGTTGCGCGAGAACGGTCGTTGCCTGGGCCCCCGGCCGGGCCCCATCGCGCGGCCGCGGACCTCGACCCGGGCGGGCCTCGGCGGGTGGCGGTTGGGAACTCGACGCATCTGACTACGCACTTTTCGGCTGGCGCGGTGACCGCAGTGGCGGCGCCCGCTGGCGTCAGGTAGTGGTCTACTGCGCCTTGGGGCCGGTGCCGGCGAACGCCCGTAGCAGCGTAGCGACGGCGATGGCGAGGTCGGCGCGGTTGGCGGCTGTTCCGGCTGGCGGCGCGGTTCGGGCGCCGGCGCCGGCCAGCCGGTCGAATAGCAGGCCGTCGATGCAGGCGACGAGGTGGTTGCCGGCCTGCTCCGGGTGTCGAGCGCCGGCTGCCGCCAGCATCAGCCTGGCCTGCGTACGCGACGAGTCGCCGTGGGCGAGGATCGTCTGGAGTTCTGGGTGGTGTGTGGCTTCCAGCAGGCAGGCGTAGCGGGCGAGCGTGCGGTTGCGCGCTGTGCTGATCCATCGGTCCAGTACTGCCGCGATGTCGGCGGCGACCGCGTCGATGTCGTCCATCCCGACCGCCGGGCTGTCTGCGCCGGTGGGCAGTCGGTTGGCTTGCAGATCTGCTCGGTCAAGGTCGGCGAGGCGGTGCACCACCGCCTCGATGAGCGTTTTGCGGGTGCGGAAGTACGCCGAGGTGGTGCCCTGCGGCAGTCCGGCGCGGGCGTCTACGGCGCGGTGGGTGAGGCCGCGCATGCCGAGTTCGGCCAGGACGTCGATCGCGGCGTCGGTCAGGGCCGCGAGCCGGTCAGTTGGCATGGTGGCGACCTCCTTCTACGTCTGTAGTATCGCTTTCTACATCTGTAGAAGGAGTGGGTGATGGTGCAGAGGGCGGTAGTGGTGGGAGCCGGCATCGGGGGATTGAGCGCGGCCATCGGCCTGCGTCGCACGGGCTGGCAGGTGACGGTGCTCGAACGTGCCGCCACCTTCCATCCGGCCGGAGCGGGTCTCGTTCTGCAGGCGAACGGGTTGCGCTGCCTGGAGGCGCTCGGCTTGGGCGCGGCCATACGGGAACAGGGGCGTGTCGACGTGTCCGGCGGCACCCGCAGATCGGACGGGCGGTGGCTGGCTCGCATCGAGGCGGGTGAGCTGGAACGCGTGCTGGGCACGTCCGCGATCGGTGTTCACCGCGCCGCGCTGCACGAGATCCTGCTCGGCGCCCTGCCCGATGGCGTCGTCGTGACCGGCGCCCAGGTCGTCGCGGTCACCGAAGACGGCGAGGTCGCCTATCAGCACCAGGGCCTACAGGTCACGACCCAGGCCGACCTCGTGATCGGCGCCGACGGCATCCACAGCACGGTGCGCCGACTGCTGTGGCCGCAGGCCGCCGCCCCGGTTCGCATCGGCGTGACCGCGTGGCGCGGGGTGACGCCGACCTGGGACAGCGACCTCGTCGCTGCGATCAGCTGGGACCGAGGCGCGGAGTTCGGGATGGTCCCGCTCGTCGACGGGCGTATCTACTGGTTCGCCGCCATCAACGCCGCCCCCGGCGATCCGACCGACGACGACAAGGCCCGGCTCCGCGCCCGGTTCGGTGGCTGGCACGATCCGATCCCGGCCCTGATCACCGCGACCGACACCGTCCTGCGCGACGATCTCACCTGTGTGGACCAGCCGCTCACCACGTATGTGAAGGGCGCGGTCGCCCTGCTCGGTGACGCCGCCCACGCGATGACACCCAACCTCGGTCAAGGCGCCAACCAGGCCCTTGAGGACGCCGTCGTGCTCGCCTGCGTCGCCGGCCGCCCCGATGGCCTGGCTACCTATGACCAGCAGCGCCGCCCGCGAAGCCAGCGAGTGGCTAAGGCGTCCCGCGCGATCGGCCGCTTCGGCCAGCAACTGGAAAACCCGATCGCGGTAGCGATCCGCAATACCATCCTGCGGCTCACGCCGCCGCGCCTGGCTCTGCGCTCGATGGCCCGTCACGCCGACTGGCGCCCGCCACCGCTGATGTGACCACGGCGCCAACCAAGCGCGTCATCACTGTCCGAACGCCTTCGCTGAATGCACAAACGGCGTTGCCGCTAGGCCGTGTCTCGAAGTGCTTGTAGCTCGTCGACACGGATCGCGGCCATCAGCGCTCGAATGGTGAAATCGCTGACGTGCCCGCCTGTCAGAACGAAGGCCAGGGCCCGGCTGCGCGTTCAGGTAGGTTCGAGCGCATGATCGAGGTTGCCGACTTCGTGCCGCACGCTCCCGTCGAGCCCGAGGTCATCGAGGAGTATCGGGGCCGCGTGCCGGACGATCTCGTCGAGATCTGGGAGCGGTACGGGTACGGGACGTTCGCCGAGGGATTCCTGCGGGTGATCAACCCGAAGGTGTACGAGGACGAGGTCGGCGACTGCATCGGCAAGACCCAGGGCGACGGGATCGCGATCCCGATCATGGTCACCGGTCTGGGAGACCTCATCACGTGGGAACCCAGCGCGGGCGTGATCGGCATCCTGTACCGCCTAGGCCGTACGGTAGGACTCAACACCACCCTGCACAACTTCCTGTTCATGGTCGATTTGGATGGCCCCGAGGAACTCTCCGACAACCTCCACTGGGACATCTTCCCGAAGGCGGTCGCAGCGCATGGGGAGCTGCCGTACGACGAGTCGTTCATCTTCGTGCCGCTGCTGTCGATGGGTGGACAGGCGAAGGTCGAGAACCTGCACAAGCGCAAGACCATCGCGGCGATCCAGGTAGCCGTGGACCTCCAGGGCGTCATCGGGCACTAGGCCGCGTTTCAAAGGCGGGTGCGCTGCTGGGTGCGGCTGTGGCGTGTCGTTGATCGATAAGTGAAGAGGTCTCCGGTAGGTAGTTCATCGACCAAGACGAACTGAAGACCGGAGACCTCGTGGCCACCCTACCGGCGACGAGGCGGCACGACCTGACCGACCGGCAGTGGACGGCCCTGGAGCCGCTGCTGCCGGTGGGAAAGAAGCCAGGCCGGCCGCCGAAGTGGAGTAAACGGCAGCTCATCGACGGCATTCGGTGGCGCACACGGGTCGGGGCGCCGTGGCGGGACGTGCCGGACTGTTACGGGCCCTGGCAGACGGTGTACGGGCTGTGTCGGCGTTGGCAGCGTGAGGGCACGTGGCAGCGGATCGTGACCGGGCTGCAAACCTGCGCTGACGCCGTCGGTGCGATCACCTGGGACGTCAGCGTGGACTCCACCAGCGCCCGGGCGCACCAGCACGCCGCTGGAGCGCGTGACAGGGGGATCTGCGCGCCTACCCGGACCCGCCAGCGTATGCCGTCGATCAGTTGCCGCCTGGTCCATGCCGACGGCCGACCTGGCCGAATGCCCGCAGGCAGCAAGGGTTGCAGCACCACCCACTGTGCGTCGCTCAGGTCGAACCGCCTCGTCACCGCTATCGTGGGCACGAGGTCTCCGGTATTCAGGTTCTTCTTGGTCGTAGAACCCTTTACCGGAGACCTCGCCGTCTATCGATCACCAACACGCCGCGACTTCGAGACACTGCCTAGTTGTGGTGGTGATGGCCGACGCGCAGCGTGCGCGCCACCTGCTGCTCGGTGCCAGGTTCGACGACGACGAACTGGCCCATCATGCCTTTGTCCTCGTGGCGCAGCAGGTGGCAGTGGTACATGTATGGCGTCAGCGGATCGGTGTGCCGGCCGAACCGCACCGCCAGGCGTACCTTGGCCTTCTTGGGCACGAATACGGTGTCCTTCGGCCCCGCCTGGTAGGCCGGCGGCGGCTGGCCGTTGACGTCGAGGACGTGGAACGCCACCTCGTGGATGTGGAAGTTGTGCGCGTACGTGGTGTTGTCGATCTCCCAGATTTCCAGGGCGCCGGCCGGTACCACCTCGTCGATCCGGGTCATGTCCATGTCTTTGTCGTTGATCTCCGAGCCGGAGAGTTCGAAGCGGCGCACCCGGATGCCGGGTGGCAAGACCTCGGGTGGCGAGCCGCCGAGCGTGGCGGGTAGCGCGGGCGAGGCGGCCGGCGCGGCCACGGCCACGATCTTCAGCAGCGCGAAGTCGCCCTCCTCGATGTCGTTGGCCTCTTTTTCCGGCTCGCCGCGGCTGTCCATGACGGTCGTCTCGCCGGCGGCGAACCGGACCACGATCTCGGCGCGCTCCCCCGGGCTGATTTTGACGCGGTCCACCGGAACGGGCCGCTGTAGGGCACCCGCGTCGGTGCCGATCACGTGGAACTGCCGCTGGTCGGCGAAGCCGATCCGGTAGACGCGGGCGTTGGAGGCGTTGAGCAGCCGGAACCGAACCAGTTCGGTACGCGCCTGGAAGACCGGCCGATAGGTGCCGTTGATCAGAATGGTGTCGCCGAGCAGCCCGAACGTGCCCCCGTCGACCCGGCCGGAGAGTGCACCGTCGTCGTCGAGCACCGTGTCCTGGACGATCAAGGGCACGTCGTCGACCCCGTACTCGCCGGGCAGCCGCGGGCCTTTCGGGTCATCGACGAGGAACAAGCCGGCCAGCCCGCGGTAGACGTGCTGGGCGGTTCTCTCGTGCGGATGCGGATGGAACCAGGCGGTGGTGGCGGGCTGCTCGATCGTCCACTCCGGCGTCCAGGTGGTGCCCGGCTCGATCATCTGGTGCGGCCCGCCGTCCATCCGCGCCGGCAGCCGCATCCCGTGCCAGTGCAGGGTGGTGGCCTCGGGCAGCCGGTTGGTCACGGCCATCCGGACCCGGTCGCCGCGGGCGGCGCGTACCGTCGGACCGAGGTATGCGCCGTTGATGCCCCACGTGTCGGTGAGCTTGCCGGGCAGGAACTCGCTTCGGCCACCGGCCTGCAGGGCCAGCGTGAACCGCTTGGCCCCGTCCGCGCCGACCTCGGGCCGGGCGAGCGGCGGGATCCGAAGCTGGTGGGTGAAACCGGAGGCGTCCTTCGGCGGGGTGCGCGTGGCGCCGGAGGAACACGCGCCGATTGCGGCGCTCAGTCCGGAGAGGGCGGCCAGGGAGAACACGCTTCGTCGCTTCACGCATTCATCGTGACTCGGGTACGGCGTTTCGGAATCCGTTGTTCCCCCGCAAAACGGGCTGCGGGTTTCACCTGGTCAGGAGAGGTCCGGCGTACATCTCAAGAGGTATTCGCGGCGGCCCGCGAATGCCGCCACGGAGGTACGTTCAGGCCAGCCAGCCGGGAATCGCCCGGCCCGATTCGTACGCCCAGACCACCAGCTGCGCCCGATCGCGCAGGCCGAGCTTGGTGAGGATCCGGCTGACGTGGGTCTTGGTCGTCGCGTGGCTGATCTCCAGCCGGCCGGCGATCTCCTCGTTCGACAGCCCCTGCGCCACCAGGTCCATGATCTCGACCTCGCGGTTGGTCAGCGAGGCCAGATCCGGTGCCGGAGGCGGGGTGCGGCGTGCCGCGACCTCGCTGATCAGCCGCCGGGTGACCGACGGGGCGAGCAGGGCGTCCCCGGCGGCGACCACCCGCACTCCACGGATCAGGTCGACCGGCTCGGCGTCCTTGAGCAGGAAGCCGCTGGCACCGGCGCAAATCGCCCCGTACACGTGGTCGTCCGACTCGTACGTGGTCAGGATGATCACCTTCACGGCGGCGAGCGAGTCGTCGGCGCAGATCTCCCGGGTCGCCGCGAGCCCATCGGTTTCGGGCATCCGGATGTCCATCAGGATCACGTCGGGGCGCAGCTCGCGGGCCAGCCGTACCGCCGCGGCGCCGTCGGCCGCCTCGCCCACCACGGCCATGTCCGGTTCGCCGGACACGATCGAGCGGAAACCCGCGCGTACCAGGGTCTGATCGTCGACGAGGACTATGGAGATCATCGCGGGTGCTCCTGTTCGGGACCGATCGGCAGGCGTGCGCGTACCCGAAAACCGCCGCCCGGCCGCGGCGCGGCCTGGACCTGACCGCCTACCGCGACCACCCGCTCGGCCATGCCGCGCAGGCCGGTGCCCTGCCGCAACGCCTGAGCGTCGGCCGGCCCCGCGCCGTCGTCGTCCACGGTGACGATCACGTCATCGCCGTCGCGCCGGATCTCCACAGCGGCGGCGGACGCGGCGGCGTGCCGCACGGCGTTGGTCAGGGCCTCCTGCACGATCCGGTACGCGATCAGGTCGACGGCGGCCGGCAGCTGCGACGGCTCGACCGCGACCGTTGCGCGCACCGGCAGGCCGGCCGCCTCGGTGCGTTGCAGCAGCTCAGCCAGCTGAGCCAGGGACGGCGCCGGCTGCACCGGGTCGGCGGCGTCCGCCTGGCGTAGCACCCCGAGCACCGCCCGCACCTCGCGCAGCGCATCCTTGCTCGCCGTACGAATCGCGGCGAGCGCCTGGAAAGCCAGCTCCGGCTCGCGGGTGTGCAGCGCGGCACCGGCCTGCACGTTGATCAACGAAATCTGATGCGCCAGCACGTCGTGCAGCTCGCGGGCGATCCGCAACCGTTCCTCGGCGGCGCGCTGCGCCGCCAGGCTCTCGCGGCTCGCCTCCGCCAGGGCCGCCCGCTCGTGGGCCTGCGCCACCTGCCGGGCCCGGCTACGTGTCACCTCGCCCAGCACGACCGCCAGCAGCAGGATCGCTCCGACCGGCGCCGCCGCCTGCAGATGGTCCGCGACGCCGTCCTGGGCCAGCGTGGCGAACGCGACCGTCAACACGGCGGCCGCGCCGGCCGCGATCGGCCAACCGCGTGCGCGGGCCACCGTGTAGTGCGCGACGACCAGGGACAGCCCGATCGACGAATCGGGAAAACCCAGCGGGTAGTAGAGCAAGGCCGCGCCGGCCGTGACCAGCAACACGGGCACCGGGAACCGCTGCCGCCAGAGCAGAGCGGCCGCACCGACCAGGATCAACGTCCAGCCCCACGGAACGAGCGGGGGGCCGGCGCCGTCCCGGTTGGCCACCGCGGTGGCGACGGTGAGAGCGAGCACCACGGCCGCGACGGCAGCGTCATGCCACGTCGCGGTCCCGGTACGCCGCATGGCGCTCACTCCATCCCCGCTCCGAGCCGGTCTGGTCGGCGAAGGCCAGCCCGGTCGACGCTAACGCCTGCTCGGGCGTGTCACCGACGCCGGTGACGATACTCCCGCCCGCGCGGACGACCACTGAGGCTCCACTCGAGCAGCCGGATTGCCGTGGCGGGCAGGCCCGTCATCGCAACAGGGGTGCTGGTAGACCCTGCGCCTGGGTAGCTGTCCGCGGCCGGTCCGCGCCGGTCAGCAACCGGGCGCGTGGGTCCGACCAGCGCAGCGACGGCCGCGCGAACACGTTCCGACGGCGCAGCGCCAATCTGTCGCGGCTGGACCATCCCGGCGTGCGATGTCGGCGGGGCGTCGGCGATGCTGTGGGCGTGGAGTACGTGTCCAGAGTGCCGCGACCGCCGCTGGACGAGCTGATCGACGACCTTTACTACCTGGAGGGTGCGCCGCCGTACGCCCGGCTGACCCTGCCGCCGATGCCGGCGGCATTGCTCATCGTCAACCTCGGGGCGCCGTTCCGCATCCGCGCCGGCACCGACATCGAGACGGCCGAGTACGCCGACGGCTGCGTGGTCACCATGCCCACCCGCGCGTTGGATTTCGGCTACCCGCTCCGGACCCGGTCCGTCGGCGTGCACTTCAAGCCGTGGGGGCTGGCACCGTTCCTGCCGATGCCCGCAGCCGAGCTGTGTGACCGGCCGGTGACGGTAGAGCAGGTTTGGGGCCGGCCCGCCATTGCTGAGCTGCGAGACCGCCTGGCCACGGCGGACGGACCGCACGAGATGCTGACGCTGCTCGAGGAGGCGCTGATGCGACGGCTGTGCGAGACCGCCGGCCTGGGGCTGGTCCGCCATACGAGCAGCGTCATCGCGGCGACCAGCGGGGCGGTGGCCATTGGCGACCTGAGCGTGGCAGCCGGTGTCAGCAACACTCATCTGGCACAGCGGTTCAAGGAGCTCATCGGCGTCACGCCGAAGCGGCTGGCCCGCACCTACCGCTTCGCCGCCACCGTGTTCGCGATCAACCCCGCCGCACCGATCGACTGGGGCGACCTCGCCGGTGGCGCAGGCTACTTCGACCAGGCCCACTTCGGCCACGAGTTCCGGGCGTTCACCGGGCTCACGCCGACCCGGTACGTCGAAGTCCGGCGGCGGTTCCTGCGCGAACATCCCGGCCACACGCTGGACGGCTGGCCGCTGCCGGCCGATTGATTTCTTACAAGAGCGACAGCCCACGACACGCTAATTTGAGGGCACACCCAAAGCAGAGGAGAGCCCCGTGGGCAAGGTGGTCATGTACAGCTCGGTGTCGGTGGACGGCTTCGTCGCGGACGAGAATGACCAGCCCGGACCGCTGTTCGAATGGTTGTCCAGCGGTGACGTCCCGTTGGACGAGAGCGGCGAGGTGAAGGTGTCGCAGACGTCCTACGACTACACCCGGCCGTACTGGGACCAGATCGGGGCGACAGTCGTCGGCCGCCACGTCTTCGACATGACGGACGGCTGGGACGGGAAGCCTCCGGGCGGGATCGACCACGTGGTCGTCGTGACGCACCGGCCGGAGCCCGAGGGCTGGGATCCCGAGGCGCCGTTTCACTTCGTCGACGGCATCGAGGCAGCCATGGTCAAGGCGCAGGAACTTGCGGGTGACCGCATGGTCGAGGTCGCCGCTGGCGACGTCGGTGGCCAGGTGCTTGCCGCGGGCCTGATCGACGAGGTGCGCATGGACGTCGTGCCCGTCGTGTTCGGGTCCGGCAAGCGCTACTTCGGGTCGGTCCACGCGCAGCACCTGTTGGAGGATCCTGACGTGGTGATTCAGGGCAACCGGGTGCTTCACCTGCGCTATCGGGTGCGCCGTTGACCGATCCGAGCGGGTACGCGAAGAAGTCCACTGCGAACGGTGACGCACGATGGGGCCTCCGGCTGCGTTTGCGCGTCGCTGTCCCTGGTCGGGCAGCCGACGCCGCTTCGCTGTCGGCCTGGTCGCTCGGTCAGCGGCGCGAGGACGACGCCGACCCTCGCCGGCGCATCATCGACATCAGCAACGGACGAGGAAGCCTTCCCCACGGCGAGGCAGGCCACACCGAAGCGCGACTGTCAGGTCAGGCGAAGCCCGCATGAGGGATAACATCAGGCGCGTCGAGGTCTTCCGGATCGACGGCGGAGGACATGGCGAGGTCGCACTCCTGGAGAAGTTCGACCCTCCCCCAAGAAGCAGGCCCGTCCCGTCGAGAAATCGCCGGAATCCTTCGACGGGCCCTGTCGCCGAGGCTCATCCCCAGGTACGGCCAGCCGGTTCCTTGATGGTGCGGTTGATCCGGTTGAAAAAGTTGGTCAGGGCGATCTCCAGGTGATCGCGCCGATCTGCTCCTTAGTGAAAGGGGTCCCGGTAGTACGCGCCGAAAAATCAACAGATACGGCGTGAGCTGGGCGGGGTGGGGGTGCTGCACGGGGAAGTGACGATCTCAGTTACGTTTCGGCGGTTTGCCGTTGATGCGTAGGGGTGTGCGATGGCGACTCGGCTGTTCTCCGATGATCAATTGGAGCGGTTGCGGTCGTTCCCGGACATCGGTCGAGACGAGTTGATCCGGTACTTCACGTTGGCGCCTGCGGACGTGGCATTCGTGGATCCGGGTCGGGGTCGCGGGCCGGCGGACCGGTTGGGCCTGGCGGTGCAGTTGTGTACGTTGCCGTGGCTGGGGTTCGTGCCGGACGACGTATGCGCGGCACCGCCGGTGGCGGTGTCGCGGCTGGCCGGGCGGCTCGGCGTCGATCCGGGCGTGTTGGCGGGGTACGGGGCGCGGGCGCAGACCCGGACGGATCACCTGCGGCTGGTCTGCGGCTATCTGGGGTGAAAGACCGCACCGGCGGGGTCGATCGTGATGAAGGAGCTGGAGGAGTTCCTGTGCGGCCGGGCGATGGAACACGACTCGCCGACCACGCTGTTCTCCCTGGCGTGCGAGTACCTGATCGCGACGCGCACGGTGCGGCCCGGCGTGGTGACGTTGACCGAGATGATCGCCACCGCCCGCACCGCGGCGACCAGCTGACGTACGAGCGGGTCGCGCACCTGTTGACGCCGCAGTTGACTGCGGATCTGGACCTGCTGTTGAAGGTCGACGCGGGGTTGGGGATGACCCGGCTGGCGTGGCTGACGACCCCGGCGGTGGACGCGACCCCGGCGGCGATCAAGCAGGCGATCGACAAGCTGATGTGGGTGCGGGCGATGGACGCCCACACGCTGGATCTGTCGATGCTGGCCGCCGAGCGGCGCCGGTTCTTGGCCACGGTCGGGCGCCGGTCGACGAACCAGGCCCTCGCACGGCGGGAGGAGGTGCGCCGGTATCCGATCCTGTTGACGCTGGTGGCGCAGTCCGCGGTCGACCTGCTCGATGAGGTGGTGGCGCTGTTCGACCAGGCGGTGTCGGCGCGTGAGTCGCGGGCGAAGGCCAAGACCGATCAGGTGTTGGCCGAGCGGGGCAAGCGGGGCGAGGTCCGCCAGGCGCTGCTGGAACTGATCCTGCCGGTGCTGGCCGATCCGGGTATCCCGGACGAGCAGGTCGGTGGGCTGCTGCGCGCGCAGATCGGGATGGGCCGGTTACGGGAGGCCGCGTCGACCGGGTGGTCCCCGCTGCCGCGCGATCACGGTCGGCTGTCGCAGATGAACACCTCTTACAACTACCTGCGCCAGTTCACGCCGACGGTGCTGTCGGCGATCGACTTCCGAGGCGGGCCGGGCACCGACGAGCTGATGAAGGCCACGTCGATCCTGATCGAGCTCAACCGCACCGGTGCGCGGAAGGTGCCGGCCGGGGCGCCGGACGAGTTCGTGCCAGCCCGCTACCGCGACTACCTGACCCGGGCCCGCCGCGACGGCGACGACACCGCCTACCGGCACTACTGGGAGTTGTGTGTCCTGCTCGGCCTACGCGACGGGCTGCGCTCCGGGGATGTGTTCGTGCCGGGCAGTCGCCGCTACGCCGACCCGGGGGCGTATCTGTTCACCCCGGACCGGTGGCTGCCGCGCCGCGACGAGTTCTGCGCCCTGGTCGGCAAGCCGGCCGACGGCACGGCCGCGGTGGAGCAGGGCCTAGCCGAGTTGCACACCGCGGTGGCCGAACTGGACGAGGTCCTGGCCGCGGCCGCGCCCGGCGATGTCGGCGCGGTGCGGCTGGACGAGCACGGCCGCCTGGTAATCCCGCCGTTGTCAGCCGAGGACATCCCGGCCGAGGCGAACGCGCTCAAGCAGGAACTGGCCGGGATGCTGCCGTTCGCGCCGATCGCGTCGCTGCTGATCGAGCTGGACCACCGCACCGGGTTCCTGGCGTGCTTCACCCACACCGGCGGGCACAAGCGCGCCCAGTCGGCCGAGCTCAAACGCAACATCCTCGCCGTGCTGATCGCCAACGCGACCAACCTGGGCTTGGTGAAGATGACCGAGGCCTGCGGGGTGCCCTACGACGTGCTCGCCTGGACGCAGGAGTGGTACGTACGCGAGGACACCCTGCGCGAGGCCAACACGGTGATCGTCAACCACCACCACCGGCTGGAGCTGGCAAAGGCGTTCGGCGGCGGCACCATGTCATCGTCGGACGGGCAGCGGTTCCCGACCCGGGGCAAAACGATCACCGCGCGGGTGATGAACGTGCACTTCGCCGAGGCCGGCCTGTCGAAGTACACGCACGTGTCGGACCAGCACTCCACGTTCGGAACAAAGGTGATCGTGCCGACGCACCGCGAGGCGCACTACGTGCTCGACGACTTCCTCGGCAACGCCACCGATCTACCGATCCGCGAACACGCGACGGACACGCACGGCGTGACCCTGGTCAACTTCGCCCTATTCGACCTGGTCGGCAAGGCCCTCACCCCGCGGATCCGGGACCTCGGAAAAATCACCCTGTGTCGGGACGACACCCCGGCGGCCACCACCGGCCGGTACCCGCACGCCGGGCCGCTGCTGAGCGCCCGGCTGAACACCGACCTGATCATCGACTGCTGGCCGGACCTGCTGCGCATGGCCGGGTCGCTGAAGTTCGGCGAGGCCACCGCGTCGCTTATTGTGGGCAAGTGGTCCGCCGCGTCGCGGCAGAACACCCTCGCCGCTGCCCTGAAGGAGTGGGGGCTGCTGCGCCGCACGGTCCATGCCGCCCGGTACCTGTCGGACCCGCAGTACCGGCGCAAGATCTCCCGACAGCTCAACAAGGGCGAGTCGCTGCACGCGTTGCGCCGCGACCTGCACTACGCCAACCAGGGCACCATCCGCCGCCCGCACCATCAGCAGCAGACCGAGCAGGCGTGGTGCCTGACCGTGCTGACCAACGCCGTGGTGACCTGGTCCACCGAGTACTACTCCCTCGCCGTGCACCAGCTGCGCGCCGCCGGCCGGCACATCGACGACGAGGTACTGGCGCACATCTCCCCAGCGCACAGCGAGAACATCAACTTCTTCGGCGTCATCACCGTCGACGTCGAAGCAGAGCTGGCCAAACTCGACGAGCGCGGCTTGCAGCCACTACGGCCTACGCCGACGTGATCGGCTGGCGCTGCTGTGCCGTCACCTCTGGCGGCGCACGCCCACATCAACAGGTAATCCCCCCGAGGGCTTCAAAGAGCACCCGCAGGCGACGCCGCATGCGATCCGCACCGCCCACGAGGCCCGGCTAGATCTGCCCCGACGCCCCCTTTTTTTTGGTCAGGTGGGGGGTCTGGCCGCGCACTGGGGGCCGTCCCACGCTACTCATTAGGTCATGCCCAGTCGTGGCGTCGATGTGGTCGGGAACGGGGTCGTGGTGGTCGCCGACGCTGAGGGTGCCGGTGGGTTCGAACATCAGGATCGCGGCACCGTCTGCGGAGAAGGGTTTGTGGTCGGTGCCGCGTGGTACGACGAACACCGACCCCTGCGGCAGCACCACGGTGCGTTCCTGCTCGCCCGGTAGGCGCAGTGCGATGCTCAGCTGCCCGGACAGGACGAGGAAGAACTCGTCGGTATTGTCGTGGCGGTGCCACACGTGCTCGCCGGCGACCTTGGCGACGCGCACGTCGTAGTCGTTGACCCGCGACACGATGCGCGGGCTCCACAGCGCCTCGAAGGTGGCCAGGGCGGTGGACAGCTCGACCGGTTCACTGATCATGGCTGTCATCGTGGCCGATGCCGTCAGCCCAGCGTGAGTGCTAGAAATCGCGTATGCCGCAACAATCCTCGCAGCCTGGTGGTGGCGCGCACCGGGTGGTGATGCTCGTCGACGACGGGTCGAACCCGTTCGAGCTGGGCGTGGCCACCGAACTGTTCGGCCTGCGCCGCCCGGAGATCGACCGCCGCTGGTACGACTTCACGCTGTGCGCCGCCGCCCCGGACACCGTGATGCACGCCGGGCTGTTCACCCTCACCGGAGTACCCGGCCTGCACGCCGCCGAGGGCGCTGACACCCTCATCGTGCCGAACCGACCCGATCCGCACATCCCGCCCGCACCCGCCGTCGTTGACGTCGTGCAACGGGCTGCCGCCCGCGGCGCCCGGCTGGTCAGCTTCTGCACCGGCACGTTCACTCTCGCCGCCGCCGGCGTGCTCGACCGCCGCCGCGCCACCACCCACTGGCGCTGGAGCGAGCTGTTCGCCGCCCGTCACCCCCGGGTGCTGCTGCACTCCGACGTGCTGTTCGTCGACGACGGCGACGTACTCACCGCCGCCGGCAGCGCCGCCGCCCTCGACCTCGGCCTACACCTGATCCGCCGCGACCACGGCGCCGAGATCGCCAACACGGTCAGCCGCCGGCTCGTGTTCGCCGCACACCGCGACGGCGGACAACGCCAGTTCGTCCCCCAGCCACTGCCGGCCGTACCCGACACGTCTCTGGCACCACTGCTCGACTGGGTCCGAGGACGGCTGCACCAACCCCTGAGCGTGACGGACCTGGCCACCCACGCCGCCGTCAGCCCGGCCACCTTGCACCGCCGCTTCCACACCGAACTGGGCACCACACCCCTGGCCTGGCTGACCAGCCAACGCATCAACCTGGCCTGCCGTCTGCTCGAAGCAGGTGAACCACGCCTGGACACCGTCGCCCGCGCCAGCGGTCTGGGCACCACCGCCAACCTGCGCACCCAAATCCGCCGCCACACCGGACTGACCCCGAGCGCCTATCGCGGTCGCTTCACCACCCACCCCACCCCCCGCACCAACGGCAGCGTGCTGACAGCTGACCCCGATAAATCCCCCGACGTGCCATCCGTTCCTGTCGGCAAATGACCCTTTGGCAACAGACGTCCGATCCGGTCCACTGGACGGCCGCCACCACCGGAAATCCGTCCTCAGATCCAATGCGGGCGATTCAGCGTTGACGACAGGGTTTGCCGACAGGTAGACCCTGGGTGCCGGTAGCGAACGGATCAAGGAGACACCTCGTGGCGGATCTGGTCTATATGCGGGTGTCGACCGACGAGCAGAGCACCCAGCGACAGACGCACCTGCTCGCCGCCGCCGGGCTGACCCCCGGCGCCGACGGGGTACGCATCTTCAGCGACCCCGCCACCTCCTCCAAGATCCCCGCGCTGGAACGAGCCGGCTTCCACGAGTTGGCCCGCTTCGCCCGCGAAGGCGACACGCTCACCGTCTCCGAGCTGTACCGGCTCTGCCGCAACCTGGCAGACATCCTTGCCGTACGCACCTGGTGCCGGCAGCACCACGTCCAACTGCGGGTGCTCTCCGGCGCCCTGAGCAACATCGTCGACCTGGCCGCCGCCGACGCCACCACCATGCTCGTCAACGTGATCGTCTCCGTCGGGCAGTTCCAGCGCGACCTACAAAACGAACCCACTCGCCAAGGCCTCGCTGCCGCCTGGGCGGCTGGCAAGACCTCCGGCCGGCGACCCCGGCACACCCAGCTCGGCATCACCGACCAGATCCGCCACGCCTACCGTAATGGGGCCAGCATCGCCGCCCTGGCCCGCGAACACCGCATCAGCCGCGACGCGATCCGCACCGCCATCGCCGACCTATTGCCCCACCGAACCGACCGGCCCATACCGGCCACCACGGTCCAGGCGATCCGAGTGGAGATCCCCGGCAAGGTCGCCGACCACCTCACCAGCACGGCCGACCTCGGTGAAGCCGAGCGACACGCCTTGCACCGCGGGCGCACCGTGCGCCGCGGTCAGGGCTACAGCCTGCACGTCACCGCCCTACCCGACATCCACCAGACCCTACTGGCCGCCGCGGCCACCCTCGACACCGACGGCGCACCCTCCGCCGACCGCAAGGCATACCGGATCTACGCCAACCGACTGAACGCATCCACCCTGATCAGCCATATCCGTTGATTTTTCGGCCCGTACTACCGGGACCCCTGAAATGGGAGTCGACTCCTTCCCAAATCTCGTCGGTGACTCCCTCCGCGCCGTCCTGCAGCCGGGTGGCGGCCTCGGCCAGCGCCAGTGCCGCGCGCTCTGCATCGGTGTAAAACGGCGCCTCACGCCACGCCGCTACGTTGTGCAGCCGCTCGTCGGTGTCACCGGCCTTCTTTCCCCCGGCGACACTGGCGTAGACGCACGCCGAGCAGCCGTTGATCTGGCTTGCGCATAGATGGACCAGCGCGAGCAGCTTCGGGTCGACGCCAGCGGGGGTCTGTCAAGTTAACGGCTGATCTTGGTTGTTGAGGTGGTCAGTCGTTGGCCGGGGTGAGCCGGCCTTCGAAGGCGATCTGGAAGGCGTTCAGCGGTGCCTTCCAGCGCATGGTTTACCGCCGGCGTCCGGTGCCGGTGGGGTCGAGGCTCATCAACGCCATGTAGACACACTTGAGCGCGGCTTGCTCGTTCGGGAAGTGCCCACGGGCGCGGACGGCCTTGCGGATACGGGCGTTGACCGACTCGATTGCGTTCGTGGAGCAGATGACCTTGCGGATCTCCACGTCGAAGGCGAGGAAGGGCACGAACTCGGCCCAAGCGTTCTCCCACAGCTTCACGATCGCCGGATACTTCCTGCCCCAGGTCTCGGCGAACTCGAGGAACCGTTCGGTCGCGGCGTCCTCGGTCGCCGCGGTGTAGACCGGCTTGAGCGCTTTCGCGATCTTGTCCCAGTCCTGGCGAGCCGCGTACCGGAACGAGTTGCGGATCAGATGGACCCGTCAAGAAACAACGTGTTGCTTTCGATCGGTGTCCTCGTTGGACTGCGGTGGCGATTTTGGACAATGCGTGGTCAGCTCGTGGCGCGGCTCGGCGCGTTGCTGCCTCATCTGAATGAGCGGCAACGGCGGTTGCTGCTCGGGGTCGAGGCTCGGCTGCTCGGTCACGGCGGGATCCGGGCGGTGGCGCTGGTC
>NZ_SMKJ01000637.1:0-339 GCF_004348615.1 Micromonospora sp. KC207 | reverse complement strand
CCGGACTTCGCGGGGACTCGTCACCTGGTCATCTCGCCGTTCTGCACGCCGGGTGGCCTGAACCGGTGCGCACCCAGCGGGGCGCTGTCGGTGGTGAGCCGGCAGGAGGCGCTCGACCGCCTGCCCGAGGGGAGCCTGGCCGGATCCGAGGCGTTCGTGGTCAGCGCCTTGGCCGGTCTGCCCGCCGAGGAGGCACCGCCGGGCCAGGAGGCGCTGCACGGGCTGCACGCGAAGGTGTACGTGGTGGAGAAGGGCCACCAGGCACGGGTCCTGCTCGGCTCGGCGAACGCCACCGACGCGGCGTTCAGCGGCAACGTCGAGTTGCTGGTAGAGCTGGGC
>NZ_SMKJ01000636.1:0-356 GCF_004348615.1 Micromonospora sp. KC207 | reverse complement strand
GTCGGCCAGCTCGAACAACGCATCCTCACGAGCGGTCAGACAACGGTGGAACTCACGCCGGAACGCGGCCAGCCGCCCCACCTCACCGATCGACCCGGCATCGTGCACACTGATCACCAGACAGCCCCTGGTTCTTGATCTTCTTCCCTAGACACGAGGAATGATCGATCAAGGGCTGTCCCCATGATCAGCCGGGGTCGATACCGCCGCCCAGCAGGTTAAAGATCAAGCTAAGGCGTGTTTCATAAGCCGGTCAGAGCCACTCGCAGATGATGGTGATGGTCAGGACGGCCTGGAACCGGACGGCCAACTTGTCGTAGCGGGTGGCCACGCCGCGGTGGCGCTTGAGTCGGGCG
>NZ_SMKJ01000635.1:0-357 GCF_004348615.1 Micromonospora sp. KC207 | reverse complement strand
GTCGGCCAGCTCGAACAACGCATCCTCACGAGCGGTCAGACAACGGTGGAACTCACGCCGGAACGCGGCCAGCCGCCCCACCTCACCGATCGACCCGGCATCGTGCACACTGATCACCAGACAGCCCCTGGTTCTTGATCTTCTTCCCTAGACAAGAGGAATGATCGATCAAGGGCTGTCCCCATGATCAGCCGGGGTCGATACCGCCGCCCAGCAGGTTAAAGATCAAGCTAAGGCGTGTTTCAGAAGTCGTGGTGGCCGGTGAAGGTCACGGCGTGGCGGTGATCGATAGCTGAAGAGGTCTCCGGTAAACGGTTCAGCGACCAAGCTCGAACGTCATACCGGAGACCTCGTGGC
>NZ_SMKJ01000006.1:0-48402 GCF_004348615.1 Micromonospora sp. KC207 | reverse complement strand
GGCCGGCCCCGGCCCCGCCGGCAACGGCCGCCCGCGAATACACCGGGGACGAGATCGTCGTCGTCGGGCTCGCCGGCCGCTTCCCCGCCGCACCGGACGTGGCCACCCTCTGGTGGAACCTCTGCGCCGGCGTCGACGCCATCCACGACCACACCGACGCCGAGCTGACCGCCCTGGGCATCGGGCCCCGGCTGCTCGCCGACCCCCGGCACGTCCGGGCCGCCGGCCGGCTCGACGACGTGGCCGACTTCGACGCCGACTTCTTCGCCTTCGGCGCGCAGGAGGCTGCCCGCACCGACCCGCAGCACCGGCTGTTCCTGGAGACCGCTTGGGAGGCCCTGGAGGACGCCGGGCACGACCCGTCCCGGTTCCCCGGCCTGGTCGGCGTCTACGCCGCCACCTCCGCCAACCGGTACTTCCTGTTCCACCTCATGGACAACCCGGCCGTGGTCGGCGACGTCGACCCGGACGACTGGGAGGCCCGGCTGGTCGGCCGGCAGTTCACCGACCACCTGCCCGGCCAGGTCGCGTACCGGCTCGGGCTCACCGGGCCGGCGTTGGCCGTGCAGAGCGCCTGCTCCAGCTCCCTGGTCGCGGTCTGCGTCGCCGCCCAGAGCCTCGCCGACTACCAGTGCGACATCGCCCTGGCCGGTGGGGTCAACGTGACCTGGCCCCGGTACCGGCACACCCCCGGCGGGATGGCCTCCCCGGACGGGCGCTGCCGCGCCTTCGACGAGGCCGCCAACGGCTCCGGCTTCGGCTCGGGGGTCGGCGTCGTCGCGCTGCGCCGGCTCGCCGACGCGCAGGCCGACGGGGACCGGATCTACGCGGTGCTGCCCGGCTGGGCGGTCACCAACGACGGGGCGGACCGGGCCGGGTACGCCGTCCCCGGGCCGGCCGGGCAGGCCGCGGCCGTGGCCGGTGCGCTCGCCGCCGCCGAGGTCGCCCCCGGCGAGGTCCGGCTCATCGAGGCGCACGGCAGCGGCACCCCGCTCGGCGATGCCCTGGAAGTCGCCGCCCTGCACGAGGTGTACGGGGGCGCCGCGCCCGCCGAGTCCTGCGCGCTCGGGTCGGTGAAGACCAACATCGGCCACCTCGACGCCGCCGCCGGCATCGCCGGCCTGATCAAGGCGGTGCTCGCCGTCCAGCACGGAGTCATCCCGCCGAACCTGCACTTCACCCGCCCCCACCCCGAGATCGACCTGGCCGGCGGACCGTTCTACGTGCCGACGAAGGCCCGGGACTGGCCGCAGGTGGCCCGCAGGGTGGCCGGGGTCAGCTCGTTCGGGCTCGGCGGCACCAACGCCCACGTGGTCGTCGAGCAGCCGCCCCCGGTCGAGCCGCCGGACGCCCCGGACGCGGCGGCGCACCTGTTGCCGGTGTCGGCGCGTACCCCCGTGGCGTTGCGCGCGGCGCTGCGCCGGCTGCGGCAGCACCTGGCCGGGGCGTCCCCGGCGCTGGCCGAGGTGGCCGCCACCCTCGCGCTCGGCCGCCGGGCGTTCGCGTGTCGGGCGGCGGTCGTCGCCGCCGACCTCGCCGACGCCCTCGCCGGCCTGGACGACCTGCTCCACACCGACGCCCGGGTCGCTGGCCCGGCCGGCGAGCTGCGGGACCTCGCTCTCGACTGGGTGGCCGGCCGCGACGTCGACTGGGCGGCCCTGCACCCCGAGGGTGGCGTCCGGCGCACCGGGCTGCCCACGTACCCCTTCGAGCGTCAACGGCACTGGATCGACCCCCCTCAGAAAGGTGCGCGGTGAACTGGTTCGTCTCCGCCGGAAGCCGTCCCCAGGCACCGGCGCGGTTGTTCTGCCTGCCCTACGCCGGGGCCGGGGCCAGCGTGTTCCGTGACTGGCAGCGGGAGTTCGGCGCGGACGTCGAGGTGCTGCCGGTGCAGCTACCCGGGCGGGAGAACCGGATCAGCGAGGACCCGAACTTCACCGTCGCCGGCGTCGCCGCCGCGATCGCCGGGCGGGCCGACCGCCCGTACGCGATCTACGGCCACTCGATGGGCGGGCGGGTCGGCTTCGAGGTGGTCCGCGAGCTGCGCCGCATTGGCGGTCCGTTGCCGCTGCGGCTGTACGTCGGCGGGGCCCGCGCCCCGCACGTCGACGACGCGAGCCTGTTCGACGGCCTGTCGACCGTGGACGACGAGGAGCTGCTGCGCCGCCTCGGCGACGGCGGCGGGCTGCCGCCGCAGGTGTTGGCGCACCCCGAGTTGGTGGAGCTGCTGCTGCCGCTGCTGCGCGCCGACTTCGGCCGGGTCGACAGCTACCGGTACGTTGCTGGCGAGCCGGTGCCGGTGCCGATCGTGGCGTTCAGCGGCCGGTCCGACCGGGCGGTGAGCCACGCGCAGAGCGCCGCCTGGCAGCGGCACACCGCCGCCGGGTTCACCCTGCACGAGATCGACGGCGGGCACTTCTTCCTGCACGACCGACTGCCCGAGCTGGTCGCCGCGATCCGTGGCGACCTCACCGACACCCTGCGGGGCACCGACGCCGTCCGGGTCGCCGGCACACACGGGACCGTGCCGGCCCCGGACGGCCCGGCGGAGCCGGCGGCGGTCGACACGACGGGGGAGCAGGCCACGGCGACCCCGGGCCGCGCGGCGGACGCGGCCGGGGCGGAAACCGGCGGGCACCGGGTGCCGCTTGGCGACACCGGCTGGGCGGTGTGGCGGGACGCGATCCTGCGTACCACCGGTTTCCCCGTCGACGGGCTCACCGCGTTCGCCGCCCCGCTGGCCGCCGCGGCGGCCGACGACCTCCTCGCCACCGGCGACGGTGAGGAACGGTTCGACAAGGAGTTCGCCGAGGCGCTCACCGCCGCAGCCGGCCGGCTCGGCGAACTCGCCGCCGACCCGCTGCTGCGCGAGGCCGTCACCTGGCAGAACCGCAACGCCCTGCTCGCCCTCGACGGGCTGGCCCGCGCCGGAGCCGACGCGCCGCGCAACGTGCGCCGCCGCGACCGCGAGCGGGCCCTGCTGAAGTACTGGCAGCGCTACTGCGGCAAGAACGAGACGGTCGGCTTCTTCGGCCCGAGCTGCTGGGTCACCCTCGACCCGGAGCAGGCGCAAACCGCCCGGGTGAGCCCCGGCGCGGCGCTGACCAGGCGGCGCTGGGTGTGGTTCGAGTCGTGGGCGCTGTCCGTGTACGCCGACCACATCGGCGCGGACCTAACCGTGCGGCAATGGTGGCCGCCGATGCTCCAGCCCCACTTGAGCCTGCGCGACCGGTCCGTGCTGCGGCCCGGCCGAGCGCCGGTGACCCTCACGCCCGTGGAGGCGGCCCTGCTCGCCGCCGCCGACGGCCACCGCAGCGCCCGCGACCTGGTCGCCGACCCGGCGATCGGGCTGCGTCGCCCCGACGACGGGTACGCGCTGCTCGACCGCCTGGTCGAGCGGGAGCTGATCACCTGGGACGCGGCCCTGCCGGTCAGCCCCGACGCCGAGGACGTGCTGGCGTCCCGCATCGACGGCATCGGCGACGAGCCGACCCGACTCGCGGCCCGCGCCGGACTGGACCGGCTGCGCGCGGCCCGCGACGGGGTGGCCGACGCGGCCGGCGACCCCGACCGGCTGCGCGCCGCCCTCGACCGGCTCGACGCCACGTTCACCGACCTGACCGGGCAGCCGGCCCACCGCCGCGCCGGCCAGATGTACGCCGGGCGCACCCTCTGCTACGAGGACACCGCCCGCGACCTCGACGTGACCTTCGGCGCGCCGCTGCTGGCCGACCTCGCCGCCCCCCTCGCCGTGCTGCTGCGGGCAGCCCGGTGGCTGGCCGGCGAGCTGGAGCAGGCGTACGGGGCGACGTTCCGCGAGCTGTACGACGAGCTGCGCGCCGACGCCGGCGACGCCCCCGTGTCCCTGGCCGACCTGTGGTTCCTGGTGCAGGGCCTGTTCTGGGGCACCGGCGAGCGCCCCGTGGACGTGGTCGCCGCCGAGTTCGCCGCCCGCTGGGCGGGCCTGTTCGGCCTCGCCGACCTGCCCGAGGGCACCACCGAGGTGCGGCTGGCCGTGGCCGAGCTCGCCGCCCGGGTCGCCGAGGTGTTCCCGGCACGCCCCAGCGACTGGAGCAGCGGCCGGCTGCACAGCCCCGACCTTCAGCTCTGCGCCGCCGACGCCGACGCGCTCGCCCGGGGCGACTACACCGCCGTGCTCGGCGAGCTGCACGCCGCCTGGCCGTCGTTCGACTGCCAGGTGTTCACCCCGTCCCACCCGGACGTGGCACGGCTGCGCACGGCGCTCGCCGCCGACCTCGGCGAGCACCGGATCCGACTGCTGTTCCCCAGCGACTGGCCCCGGCGCACCAGCCGCACCGCCGAGGCCCTGACCGGCCCCACCGACCGGCAGCTCGCGTTCCTGCCCGCCCCGGGCGCCGACCCGGACCGGGTGCTGCCCACCGTGGACCTCACCGTCGGCTCCGAGGACGGCCGGCTCGTGGTCACCGCCCGCGACGGGGCGCGCTGGCCGCTGACCGAGGTGTTCGCCGGGCTGCTCAGCGCCCACGCCGTCGACGGGTTCAAGCTGGTAGCCGCCGCCTCGTACACGCCCCGGATCACCCTCGACCGGTTGGTGGTGGCCCGCCAGACGTGGCGTACCACGGTGGGGGAGTGCGGCCTGGCCGACGTCACCGCCGAACGGGACCGGTTCCTCGCCGTGCGCCGCTGGCGGCGCGACCTCGGCCTGCCCGAGCTGGTCTACGTCAAGCTCGGCACCGAGACGAAGCCCTGCTTCGTCGACCTGAGCAGTCCCGCGTACGCCGCCATGTTCGCCGCGATGGTCCGGGCCGCCCGCACCGACGGCGGGGACGGGGTGTCGCTGACCGTCAGCGAGATGCTGCCGACACCCGACGACGCGTGGGTGCCCGACGCCGCCGGCCGGCGCTACTTCAGCGAGCTGCGGCTGCACATCGTCGACGACGAGTGGCGGGCCGACCGGTGAGCCACCTGCTGCCGCTGGGCGACACCGGCTGGTCGGTGTGGCGGGACGTGCTGCTGCGTACCGCCGGGTTCCCCGCCGCCGGCCTCGACCGGTTCGCCGCCACCGAGGCCGCCGCGGCGGCCGACGCGCTGCTGGCCGGCGAGGGCGCCGCCGAGGTGTACGATAAGGAACTGGCCACCGCGCTGGCCCACTCGTCGGCCGTGCTCGCCGAGATCTGCGCCGACCGGGGAGTGCGGGAGGCGGTCACCTGGCAGAACCCGGAGATGCTCGTCGCCCTCGACGGGCTGCTGCGCACCGACCCGGCCGTGCGCAACAAGCCCCGCCGCAAGCGGGAGATCGCGGTGCTGCGCTACTGGCAGCGCTACTGCGGCAAGGCCGAGACGATCGGCTTCTTCGGGCCGGTCTGCTGGGGCAGCCTCGACCCGGACACCCCGCACACCCGACTGGCCCCGGGCCTGGGGCTGGTCGACCGCCGCGAGGTGCACCTGGAGGCGTGGGCGCTCACCGCGTACGCCGACCGGCTCGCCGCCGACCCGGCGGTGCGCCGCTGGTGGGCCCCGGTGTTGCCGCCCCACCTGCGGCTCGACGGGCGTCGGCTGTGCCCGCCGCTGGCCCCGGCGGTGGAGCTGTCCGCCGTGGAGGCCCGGCTGCTGGCCGGTTGCGACGGCCGCACCGCCGCCCGGGACCTCGTGGCGCGGCTGTGCGAAGACGGCGACGCCGGCCTGCGCCGCCCCGACGACGGGTACCTGCTGCTCGACCGGCTCGTCGAGCGGGGCCTGCTGACCTGGGACGCCGGCCTGCCCAACAGCCCTGGGGCGGAGCGGGTGCTCACCGAGCGGATCGCCGCAGTCGGCGACCCGGCGCTGCGGGCCGACCTGGTCGCCGACCTGGACCGGCTGCGGGCCGCCCGGGACGACGTGGCGTCCGCCGCCGGTGACCCGGACCGGCTCGCCGCCGCCCTGGCCGCCCTGAACGCCGAGTTCACCTCCGTCACCGGCGCGTCGGCGACCCGGCACGGCGGGCAGATGTACACCGGCCGTACCGTGGTCTACGAGGAGACGTCGCGGGACCTGGAGTTCACCGTCGGGTCGGCCGTGCTCGACGCGCTCGCCGCGCCCCTGGCGATCGTGCTGCGGGCCGCCCGCTGGCTCACCGCCGAGATCGGCACCGCCTGCGAGCGGGCCCTCGGCGAACTGCACGCCGAACTGGCCGGTGACGGGCCGGTCCGGCTGGCCGACATGTGGTCCCTCGCGCAGGGCCTCATCCTCGCCCCGGACGGGCCGGTCGCCGTGGCCAGCGCCGGGTTCACCGCCCGCTGGGCGGAGCTGTTCGGGCTCGCCGCCGTCGACGCCGACCAGGCCGAGCTGCGGCTGCGCAGCGCCGACCTGGCCGGGCCGGCCGAGGCGTTGTTCCCCGCCGCCGCGCCGGGCTGGCCCACCGCCCGCATCCACAGCCCGGACGTGCAGATCGGCGCGGCCAGCGTCGACGCGCTCAACGCCGGCGATTTCCAGCTCGTCCTCGGTGAGCTGCACCCGGCGACCACGCCGTTCGACAGCGCCGTGTTCGCCCCGTTCCACCCCGACCCGCGGGCGCTGCGCGCCGCCGTGGACGCCGACCTGGGGCCGGCCCGGCTGCGGCTGCTGCCCCCGCAGGGCTTCCCCCGGCAGACCACCCGCACCACCTGGCACCTGCGGGGCCCGGCCGACCGGCAGGTCGGCATCGACACCGCCCGGGGCGCGGACGTCACCGAACTCGTCGCCGCCAGCGCCGTGCGGGTGGAGTCCGTGGCGGGCCGGCTCGTCGCGGTGCTGCCCGACGGGGCCCGGTGGCCACTGGTCGAGGTCTTCGCCAACCTTCTCGGCGCCCTGCTGCTGGACAGCTTCAAACTGCTCGCCCCCGCGCCGACGACCCCCCGCATCACCATCGACCGGCTGGTCGTGGCCCGGCGCACCTGGCGCACCACCGTCGCCGACAGCGGCCTGGCCGGGGCCACCAGCGAGTCCGCGCGATACCTCGCGGTGCGCCGCTGGCGGGCCCGCCTCGGCCTGCCCGAGCGGGTCTTCGTCAAGGTCGGCACCGAGGTCAAACCCTGCTTCGTCGACCTCACCGGCCCGCTGTACGCCCAGTCGCTGTGCGCCATGGCCGACGCCGCCGCCCGGACCGACCCGGCCGTCACGCTCACCGTCAGCGAGCTGCTGCCCGCCCCCGCCGACGCGTGGGTGACCGACGCCGCCGGGCGGGGCCACGTCAGCGAGCTGCGCCTGCAGATCACCGATCCAGCCACCTATCGGGGGGAACACGGGTGACCGACATCCTGTCCATCAGCGCCGCGCACGCCGAGCCGCTGCCGTGGCCCGACGCGACGGTGGCCGAGCTGGTCGCCGCGCAGGCCGCCCGGACCCCCGGTGCCGTGGCGGTGCGCCAGTGGGACGAGCAGCTCACCTACCGGGAACTGGTGGGCCGGGCCGCCGGCGTCGCCGCCGCGCTGCGCGAGCGCGGCGTGGGCCGGCAGAGCCGGGTCGGGGTGTGCGGGCAGCGCCGGCCCGACCTGGTGGTCACCGTCCTCGGCGTGCTGCTCGCCGGCGGCTGCTACGTGCCGCTGGAGCCGGGCGGCCCGCGCCGGCGGCTGCGCCAGATCGCCGCCGACGCCGGGGTGCGGATCGTCGTCGGCGACGCCGCCGAGGCCGAGTTCGGCGACACGCCGGGCGTCGAGACGCTCGGGCTGCCCGGCCCCGCGCCGCTGGCCCCCTGCCCGGCCCGCCCGGGCGACCCCGCGTACGTGCTGTTCACCTCCGGCTCCACCGGCCGGCCCAAGGGAGTGCTGGTCAGCCACCGCAACGTCGTCGAGTTCGTCACCGGCTGCGCGGCGCTCACCGGCGCGGACGCCTCGGTGCGCGGCCTCGGCGCCGCCTCGCTCGGCTTCGACGCGGCCGTCATCGACCTGTTCGTTCCGCTGCTGCTCGGCGGCGCGGTGCACCTCGTCGGCGCCGACGACCGGTCCGACCCCGCCCGGCTGACCCGGTTCATCGCCGCGCACGAGATCAACTGGGGCTTCCTGACCCCGACCGTGCTGTCCATGCTGGACCCGGCCGAGCTGCCCGCCTGGCGCACCGTGCTCTGCGGCGGCGAGGCCGTGCCCGCCGAGCTGGCGGCCCGCTGGGCCCCCGGCCGGCGTTTCGTCAACGGGTACGGCCCCACCGAGACCACCGTGCTGGCCGTCTCCGCCGAGCTGACCGCCGCCGAGACCGACCCGGTGCCGATCGGCCTGCCGCTGCCGAACCACCGCGCCTACGTCGTCGACGCGGAGCTGCGTCCGGTGCCGCCGGGGCAGACGGGCGAGCTGCTGGTCGGCGGGCCCGGCCTGGCCGACGGGTACCTGGACCGGCCCGGCCTGACCGCCGAGCGGTTCGTGCCCGACCCGTTCTCCGGCCTGCCCGGCGAGCGGCTGTACCGCACGGGTGACCTGGTCACCCAGGCCCCGGACGGGCGGTTGGTCTATCTCGGTCGGGCCGACCGGCAGGTCAAGATCAGAGGGCAGCGCATCGAGCTGGGCGAGGTCGAGGCCGTCCTCGCCGGGCTGCCCGGCGTCGACCGGGTGGTGGTGGAGGCCGTCGACGCCCCGGCCGGTGCCGAGCTGGTCGCGTTCCTCACCCCCGCCGACGCCCCCGACGACGCGACGCTGCGTGCGTACGCCGAGCCCCGGCTGACCGCCGCGATGCGCCCCGCCCGGGTGCTGCGCCTGGCGGAGCTGCCGGTCAGCCCGACCACCGGCAAGCTGGACCGGCCGGCGCTGCGGGCGTTGGCCGCCGCCGCCCGGCCCGCGCCCGCCGCCGACGTCGACGGCCCGGCCGACGGCGACCCGGTCACCCGGGCGGTGTCGCGGGTGTGGGCGCGGCTGCTCGGCGCGGCCCCCGGCCCGGACACCGACTTCCTCGCCGCCGGGGGCAACTCCATCGCCGCGATGCGGCTGGTCGCGGCGCTGCGCGCCGAGCTTGGCCGCGCCGTGGACACCCGGGACGTGTTCGCCGGCCGCACCCTCGCCGGCCTGGTGCGGCGGATCACCGCCGCCGCCCCCGACGCCGGGGACGGGCTGACCACCGGCAACCCGCCGACGCTGTCCCCGCCGCAGCGGCGGCTGTGGTTCGTCGACCAGCTCGCCCCGTCCAGCGCTCCGTACAACATCGCGGTGGCCCACCGGCTGCGCGGCGAGCTGGACGTCCCGGCCCTCGGCGCGGCCCTGCGCGCGGTGGCCGAACGGCACGACGTGCTGCGCTGGCGCATCCCGCAGACCGCCGGGGTGCCGTACGCGGTCTGCGCGGAACCCACCGACGTGGCGGTGCCCGTGGTGGACCTGACCGACGGCGGTGACCCGGAGGCGGAGCTGGCCCGGATGCTCGCCGCCGGCGCGGCGCACGCGTTCGACCTGGCCACCGGGCCGCCCTGGCAGGTGACCGTCTACCGGCTCGGCCCGGCCGAGCACGTGCTCGCCCTCACCTGGCACCACGCGGTGTTCGACGGCTGGTCCGAGGCGGTGTTCTACGACGACCTCGCCGCCGCGTACGCCCGGGCCGTGGGCGGCGACGACCCGGCGCTGCCCGCCCTGACCGCCCGGTACGCCGACTACGCCGTCTGGCGGGCCGAGCGGGACCGCCGCCGGGGCGCCGACGACCTCGCCTGGTGGGCGCAGCACCTGGCCGGCGTGCCGACCGTGCTGGAGCTGCCCCGCGACCGGCCCCGTCCCGCCGTGCAGACGTACGCCGGGATGGAGGCCGCCGTGATGTTCTCCGCCGAGGCGGACCGGGCGGTGCGGGCGCTGGCCGATCGACGCGCCACCGGCGTGGCGGCGGTGCTGCTGGCCGGGCTCGGTGAGCTGCTGACCCGGCTCACCGGCGGCGACGACCACGTCGTCGGCGCGATCGTCGCCGACCGGCGGCTGGCCGCGTTCGACGACGTCGTCGGGTTCTTCATCGACACCGTCCCGGTGCGGGTACGCACCGACGGGGCGAGCTTCGCCGAGCTGGTCGACCGGTGCGCGGCCGAGCTGCACGACGCCACCGCCCACCCGGGCGCGCCGCTGGAGCGGATCGTGGAGACGCTCGGCGTCGGCCGGGACACCTCCCGCGCCCCGCTGGTGCAGGTGCTGTTCAACGTGCTCAACTTCGCCCCGCCCCGGCTCGCGCTGGCCGGGCTGGCCGGCGAGCCGGTGCCGGTACCCAAGCCGGGCTCCCCGTTCGACCTCACCGTGTACGTGGTGGAACGGGCGCCCGCCGCCTCGGCCGGGCCGGGCCGGCTCGGCGTCGAGGTGGTCTTCAACCCCGACCTGTTCGAGGCCGACCGGGTCGACGCCCTGCTGGCCGACCTCGCCGCCCTGGTCGGCGCGTTGGCCGCCGCCCCGCAGGCGCCGGCCGGCGAGGTCGCCGCCGAGCTGCCCCGGGCGACCGTGCGCACCGCCGGGCTCGGCGCGATGACCGTCGCCGCGTCCGCCGAGCCCGCCCGGGCGGCGGCGCTGCCGGCCGGGCCCGACGCGCTCACCGACACCGAGGAACTGGTCGCCGGGGTCTGGCGGGAAATCCTCGACCGCGACCGCGTCGGCGTCACCGACAACTTCTTCGACATCGGCGGGCACTCCCTGGCCCTGGCCGCCGTGCACGCCCGGCTGACCGCCGCCACCGGCCGGTCGATCGCGATGCTCGACCTGTTCCGCCATCCCACCGTCCGGGCCCTCGCCGCGCACCTCGACGGCGCGGCCGACCGGCCGGAGCTGGCCCGCGCCGCGCTGCGGGCCGCCGCCCGCCGCAGCCGCGCCCGACGTATCCCTCCCCGCCGCCCCGGCGGCACCGCATGAAGGACGACCTGATGCACAACGCGATCGACACCGACCACCCCTCCGACGACGGCATCGAGCCGATCGCGATCGTCGGGCTGGCCGCCCGGCTGCCCGGCGCGGCCGACGTGCACGAGTTCTGGCGCAACCTGGTCGACGGTGTCGAGTCGGTCACCGAGCTGACCCGCGAGGAGCAGCTCGCCCGGGGCGTCACCCCGGAGGAGGTCGACGACCCGGGCTGGGTGAGCCGGGCCCCGCTCGTCGACGGCTACGACGAGTTCGACGCCGGTCTGTTCGGGATGACCGCCCGGGAGGCCGAGGTCACCGACCCGCAGCACCGGCTGTTCTTGGAGGCCTGCTACACCGCCCTGCAGGACGCCGGCTACGACCCGGCCCGCTACGACGGTGCCGTCGGCGTGTACGCCGGCACCGGCGCCCCGTCTTACCTCAACCGCAACGTGCTGCGCAACAAGCGGGTCGGCGGCAACCCGCACAGCGCCGTCTCCACCGCCACCAGCAACTCGCCCAACTACACCGCGACGAACGTGTCGTACCGGTTGGACCTGCGTGGGCCGAGTCTGACCGTGCACACCGCCTGCTCCACGTCTCTGGTCGCGTTCCACCTGGCCTGTGAGGCGCTGCGCAACGGCGAGTGCGACATGGCCCTGGCCGGCGGTGTCAACATCGAGCTGCCGCAGGCCGGCTACCTCGGCATGGACGGCTTCACCTCCCCCGACGGGCGGTGCCGGCCGTTCGACGCCGGCGCGAACGGCACCGTGTGGGGCAGCGGCGTGGGGGTGACCCTGCTCAAGCGGCTCTCCGACGCGATCGCCGACGGCGACCACATTCGCGCCGTAGTGCTCGGCAACGCCATCAACAACGACGGCGCCGGCAAGGTCGGCTTCACCGCGCCCAGCGTGGACGGGCAGACGGAGGCCGTCGCCCAGGCTGTCGGGATGGCCGGCATAGACCCGCGCACCATCAGCTACGTCGAGGCGCATGGCACCGGCACCGCGATGGGCGACCCGATCGAGGTGGCCGCCCTGTCGGCGGTGTACACGAAGGACACCGACGACCGGGGCTGGTGCGGCATCGGCTCGGTCAAGTCCAACATCGGCCACCTCAGCCAGCCCTCCGGTATCGTCAGCGTGATCAAGACGGTGCTGGCGATGGAGCACGGGCTGATCCCGCCGACCATCAACTACGAGACCCCGAACCCGGCGATCGAGTTCGCCGACACCCCGTTCTACGTGGCGAACACCCTCACCAAGTGGGACACCGACGGCGTGCCGCGCCGCGCCGGGGTCAGCTCCTTCGGCATCGGCGGCACCAACGCCCACGTCGTGCTGGAGGAGGCGCCGCCGGAGCACCGGGTCGACCGGCGGGTGCGCCCGGCGCAACTGCTGCACGTCTCGGCGATGACCGCCACCGCCCTCGACACCGCCGTGGCGCGGCTCGCCGAGCACCTCGCCGGCAACCCCGACGGCGGGGCCGGGCACCTCGCCGACGTCGCGCACACCCTGCGCGTGGGCCGGCAGCAGTACCCGCACCGGCTCGCCGTGGCCGCCACCGACCTGCCCGACGCGGTCGCCGCCTTGCGCGATCGCCGGCGCGCGCAGCGGGGGGTGATTGACCGTCCCGCCCCGAAGGTGGCCTTCCTCTTCTCCGGCCAGGGCTCCCAGTACGCCGGCATGGGCGCGCAGCTCTACGCCGAGGAGCCCGCCTACGCCGCCGTCGTCGACGAGTGCGCCGAGCTGCTCCGCGGCGAGCTGGGCCTGGACATCCGGGACCTGATCCTCGGCCGGGACCCGGAGACGGTCGAGCTGCTGGCGCAGACCCGCTACACCCAGCCGGCCCTGTTCGTCGTCGAGTACGCCCTGGCCGCCACCTGGCAGCGTTTCGGCGTCCGGCCGGCGGCGATGGTCGGGCACTCCATCGGCGAGTACGTCGCCGCGACCGTCGCCGGGGTGCTCGACCTGCCCGACGCGCTGCGGGTGGTGGCCGCCCGGGGCCGGCTCATGCAGTCCCTGCCGGCCGGGTCGATGCTGGCCGTCCCGCTGGACGAGTCGGTGGTCGCCGGGCTGCTGCCCGAGGGCGTGTCGATCGCCACGGTCAACGGGCCGGGCACCTGCGTGGTGGCCGGCGAGGCCGACGCGGTCGCCGCGTTCGCCGAGACGCTGAAGGCCACCAGGAAGGTCAAGAGCAAGGCGCTGCGCACCTCGCACGCGTTCCACTCGCCGATGATGGACCCGATCCTCGCCGAGTTCACCGCGCTGATGGCCACCGTGCCGCTGCGCGCGCCGCGCATCCCGTTGGTGTCGAACGTCTTTGGCACCTGGATCACCGACGCGCAGGCCACCGACCCGGCGTACTGGGCGGCGCACCTGCGCCAGCCGGTGCGCTTCGGCGACGGGGTGGCCGCCCTGCTCGCCGAGGGCACCTGGGCGCTGGTCGAGTGCGGCCCCGGCCGGCAGTTGGCCAACCTGGCCCGGATGCAGGTCGCCAAGGGCTCGGACCAGCAGCGGGCCCTCGTGCCGCTGGGCAGCCTGCCCGGTCAGGGCGAGCCGGCCGGTGACCTGGCGACGCTGCTCACCACGGCCGGGGCGCTGTGGTGCGCCGGCCTGCCCGTGCGCACCGGCTCCGATCCGCAGGCCCGGCGGGTGTCGCTGCCGACGTACCCGTTCGAGCGGCGCCGCTACTGGGTCGACCCGGACCCGGTGGAGGCGGTCGCCGCCGCGCCGGCCGAGACCGGCCCCCGGCCGCTGCCGCAGTGGTTCGCCGTGCCGGTGTGGCGCCAGGCCGCGCCCGCGCCGGCCACCGCGCCGCTGGGCCGGTGCATGGTGTTGGTCGACGGCCCGCGCGGCGACGCGCTCGTCGCCGGCCTGCGTGCCGCCGGCGCGCAGACCATCGTGGTACGCCCCGGCGACGCGTTCGCCGCCACCGGCGACGCGGCCGGTGCGGGGAACGGCGGTTTCACGTTGCGCCCCGCCGCCCGGGAGGACCACGACGCGCTGGTCGCCGCCCTCGGCGACGACCTGCCGGCGCGGCTGGTGCACGCCCTCGCCCTCGACGGCGAGCCCACCGGCACCGACATCGCCGCCGCCCTCGCCGCCCAGGACCGGGGGTTCTTCAGCGCCCTGCACCTCGTGCAGGCCCTCGCCGGGGCCGGCCGCACCGGCGACGAGCGCGCCCTGACCCTGGACCTGGTGACCGCCGGCATCGGCGACGTGACCGGCACTGACCTCACCCGCCCCGAGCACGCCACCCTCGCCGGCCTGGCCCGGGTCCTGCCGGTCGAGCTGCCCGGGCTGACCGTCCGGCTGCTCGACGCCGACCCCGCCGCCACCGGCGTGGACGCCGTGGTCGCCGAGCTACGCCGCCCGGTCGACCCGGAGCACACCGAGGTGGCGCTGCGCGGGGCCCGCCGCTGGGTCACCGGCTACGAGCAGGTGACCGTGGACGCCGAGGCCGAGCCCGGCGCGCTGCGCGAGGGCGGCCGGTACGTCATCACCGGTGGTCTCGGCGGCATCGGCGTCACCCTCGCCGAGGACTTCGCCCGCCGCGCGCGGGCGAAGCTGGTGCTGCTGGCCCGCTCGGGCCTGCCGCCGCGCGAGCGGTGGGACGACCATCTCGCCGTGCACGGCGCCGACGACCGGGCCGGCCGGGCGATCGCCGCGATCCGTCGGATGGAGGCCGCCGGCGCCTCGGTGCTGGTCCTCGCCGCCGACGTCACCGACCCGGCCGACCTGCGCCGGGTCCGGGCCGCCGCCGAGGCCGAGTTCGGCGGGATCGACGGGATCGTGCACGCCGCCGGCCTGCCCGGCGGCGGTATGGCCGAGGTCAAGGAACGCGCCGAGGCGGAGCGGGTACTCGCCCCGAAGCTCGTCGGCACCCTCGCCCTGGCCCAGGTCTTCGGGGACCTGCCGCTGGACTTCGTGGTGCTCTGCTCCTCGATCACCGCCGTGATCGGCGGCTTCGGCCAGGTCGACTACTGCGCGGCGAACAACTTCCTCGACGCGTACGCCCGCGCCGGGGCCGGCTGGGCCGCGCCCGTGGTGTCGCAGAACTGGGGCGGCTGGGCCGAGGTCGGCATGGCGGCGGAGAGCACCGCCCCGGCCGGATTCCGGGCGGTGACCCGGGACACCGTCACCAGCACGGTCGACCACCCGGTGCTCACCACTCGGGTGACCGGCCCGGAGGGGACCGTGCTGCACGGCCTGGTCAGCGCCGCGACCCACTGGCTGCTCGACGAGCACCGCATCGGCGGGGTGCCGGTGGTGCCGGGCACCGCACACCTGGAGTCGGTCCGCGCCGCCGTGGCCGCCGCCGTCGAGGCCCCCGGGCCCGACGCGGCGGTGGAGCTGCGCGACGTGGTGTTCCTGGAGCCGTTCTCGGTGCCGGACGGCACGATCGCCCAGTACCGGGTGGCGCTCACCGCCGCGGAGGACGGGTTCACGGAGTTCATGGTGCAGAGCCTCGCCGCCGGGGTGCTGTGCACCCACGTGCGGGGCACGGCGGGCTGGACCACCGAGCCCGCCCCGGCGGCGGCCGACCTCGCGGCGTTCGTCGCCCGGTCCCGCCGGGTCGACGACGACGCGTCGTTCGGCCGGGGCCGCACCAGCATGCTCACCTTCGGGCCGCGCTGGCGGTCGCTGGCCGCGCACCACCTCGCCGACGGCGAGGAGCTGGCGCTGGTCAGCGCGCCCGCCGAGGCCGCCGCCGACCTCGGCGCGTGGGGCCTGCACCCGGCCCTGCTGGACGTGGCCACCGCGTTCGGCCGGGGCCAGGGCTCCGGCACCTACCTGCCGCTGTCGTACGGGCGGATCGTGGTGCGCGGGCCGCTGCCCGGCCGGTTCCACAGCCACCTGCGCCACCGCGACGGCGGCACCGACGAGGTCGTCTCCGCCGACCTGACCCTGACCGACCCGGACGGGCGGGAGCTGGTCGCGATCAGCGACTTCGTGCTGCGCCGGGTGGACGCCTCGGCGGTCACCGGCGGCCTCGCCGCCGCCGCGCCCGTCGCCCCGGAGGGCGGCGCGCCCAGCGAGGACATCCGCCCGGTCGACGGTGCGGAGGCGTTCCGCCGCAGCCTCACCGCCGGCCTCGGCGCCCAGGTGGTGATCACCACCCGGTCGGTGGCCGACATTCGGGCTCGCGCCGCCCGGGTCACCACCGACGCCCTGGCCGCGGAGAGCGAACCGGCCGGGTCCAGCCCCACGGTGGAGGTCGGGGCATCGACCGCGCCGCGCACCGAGCTGGAGGCCACCATCGCCCAGGTGTGGCGCGACGGCCTCGGCGTGCCGGTCGTCGGCGTCGACGACGACTTCTTCGCCCTCGGCGGCAACTCCCTCGTGGCGGTGCAGCTCATCGCGTCGATGCGCAAGGCGACCGGGGTGCGGCTGCCGATGCGCAGCCTCTTCGAGACGCCCACCGTCGCCGGGCTCGCCTCCCGGATCGAGGAGCTGCTCGCCGAGGCGTCCGCCGCCGACGAGCCCCCGGCCCCGACCACCAGCATCCCGCGGCTGCCCCGCGCGTGAGCACCGAGAAGGCAGGAGGAGCCGTGGCTTCGCGCATGCAGGCGGAGCCGTGGGCTTCACGGAAACAAGGGAGTACAGAGCAATGAGCGACACGATCGCCACGCTGCCGGTGGTCGTCGACAGCGACGGCCGGGCACTGACCGACCTGATCGACGCCCGCCGCGCCGAGCTGCGGGCCGCCCTCGTCGCGCACGGCGGGCTGCTGTTCCGCGGCTTCGACGTCGGCGGTGTCGACGGCTTCGACGCGGTGGTGCGGGCGCTGGCCGGCGAGCCGCTGGTCTACACCGAACGGTCCTCGCCCCGGCACTCCATCAAGGGCCGGGTCTACACCTCGACCGACTACCCGCCGGACGAGGAAATCTTCCTGCACAACGAGAACTCGTACCAGGCGCGCTGGCCGCTGACTTTGTTCTTCTGGTGCGTCACCCCGCCCGACACCCTCGGCGCGACCCCCCTGGCGGACGTCCGGCGGGTGTACGAGCTGATCGACCCGGCCGTGCGGGAGGAGTTCGTCCGCCGCCGGTGGATGCTGGTGCGCAACTTCCACGCCGACTTCGGCACCCGCTGGCAGGACGTGTTCAACACCGACGACCGCGCCGAGGTCGAGGCGTACGCGGCGGCGAACCGGATCGCCGTGGAGTGGGTGGGCGCCGGCGGGCTGCGTACCCGCGCCGTGCGCGACGCGGTGCACTACCGGCCCGGCTCGGACACCCCGCGCTGGTTCAACCACGCCACGTTCTTCCACCTGAGCACCCTGCCGCAGGAGTACCAGGAGGGGCTGCTGGCGATGTTCGGCCCCGACGGGCTGCCGTCGAACACCTACTACGGTGACGGCGGTGAGATTCCTGCCGACGTGCTGGACCACCTGCGGGCCGCGTACCGGGCCGCCAGCGTCCGCTTCGACTACCAGCGCGACGACGTGCTGGTGGTCGACAACATGACCGCCGCGCACGCCCGGGAGCCGTTCACCGGCCCCCGCAAGATCGCCGTCGCGATGGCCGAGCCGCACACCCCCGAGAGCACTGGAGACAACTAATGGCCGAAACCCGATTCCTGGTCGTGCGCAACGACGAGGAGCAGTACTCGATCTGGTCGGCCGACCGGGAGCTGCCCGCAGGTTGGCACGACACCGGCTTCGCCGGCACGCGTGCCGAGTGCCTCGCGCACATCGACACCGTGTGGACCGACATGCGTCCCCGCTCGGTGCGCGAGGCCATCCAGTGAGCGTGAGGAGTGCAGCGGAGCGGAGTTCCGCGATCGCGAACGAAAGGCAGCGGCGATGACCCGGGAATGGACCTTCCCCGCCTCCTTCGCCCAGGAGCGGGTGTGGATGGCCAACCAGCTCGACACCGGCTCGCCGGTCTACAACGTGTCCAACCCGTGGCCCTTCCCGGCCGAGCTGGACGCCGACGCCGCCACCGCCGTGTTCGACCAGGTCCTCGCCCGGCACGAGGCGCTGCGCACCCACCTGCGCTCCGACGACGGCACGCTGGTGCAGGTGGTCCGCGAGCACGAGCCGGTCCGGCTGGCGGCCGAGGACCTGTCGGGCCTGCCGGAGGCCGAGCGGCTCGCCCGATACCACGCGATCCGCGAGGAACTGGCCCGCACCCCGATCCCGCTGGACACGCCGCCGCTGTGGCGGGCCCGGCTGATCAAGGTCAACGAGGCGTGGTCGTTGCAGTTCGTGGTGCACCACGCCGTCTTCGACGCCCAGTCGGCGGTGCTGTTCACCAGCGAGCTGTCCGCGTTCATCACCGCCGCGCTCACCGGCGCGCCCGCCGACGTGCCCGAGCTGCCCATCCAGTACGCCGACTTCGCCGCCTGGCAACGCGACCAGCTCGCCGGGCCGGAGCTGGACCGGCAGCTCGCCTTCTGGACGGCCCACCTGGCCGGCGCTCCCGCGGTGACCGGCCTGCCGCTGGACCGGCCCCGCCCGGCCCAGCTCGGCTTCGCCGGCGACGAGGTCCGCTTCGACCTGCCCGACGGGCTGCTCGACGCCGTCGGCCGGCTCGCCGCCGCCTCGGCCGCCACCCCGTACATGGTGCTGCTGACCGGGTTCGCCGCGCTGCTGTCGCGGATCTGTGGCGACGACACCGTGGTCGTCGGCGTCTCCACCGCCGGCCGGGACACCGCCGAGGTGTCCCCGCTGATCGGCATGTTCGTCAATCCGGTGGCGCTGCGCTGCGACCTGACCGGCGACCCCACCGTCGCCGAGCTGCTCGGCCGGGTCCGGGGCAGCCTCATCGACGCCATGGAGCACGGGCAGGTTCCGTTCCAGCGGATCGTCGAGGCGGTCGCCCCGCAGCGGGACCCGTCCGTGCAGCCGATCTTCCAGACCGCGCTGAACTTCATTCCCGACTCCGGCCTGGACCCGGTGCCGCTGGGCACCACCAAGGACGACCTGGCCTTCGACGTCACCACCGGGGAGAGCCGGCTGGTGTACCGCACCGACCTGTTCGACCGGGCCACCGCCGAGGCGATCGTCACCCGGTACGTCCGGCTGCTCGACGCCGCCGTCGCCGACCCCGGCCGGCGGGTGAGCGAGCTGCCCCTGCTCGACGACGCCGAGCGGCGGCTGGTCCTGGACACCTGGAACGCCACCGGCCACGCCCGGCCGGTCGGCACCGTCGTCGACGAGGTGCAGCGGCAGGCTGCCGCCACCCCGCACGCCACCGCGTTGGTCTGCGACGGCGCCGAGCTGACGTACGCCGAGCTGAACGCCGCCGCGAACCGGCTGGCCCGGCTGCTGGTGGCGCGCGGGGCCGGCCCGGAAACCCGGGTCGCCCTGGCCCTGCCCCGCTCGACGGACCTGCTGGTGGCCATCCTCGCGGTGCTCAAGTCGGGTGCGGCGTACGTGCCGGTCGACACCGGCTACCCGGCGGCCCGGATCGGATACCTGCTCGACGACGCCGAGCCGGCGCTGGTGCTGGCCGCCGCCGACACGGCGGCCCTGGTGCCCGGCGACGCGCTGGTGCTCGACGCGCGCACCGCCGCCGACCTCGACGCGGCCGACCTGACCGACGCCGACCGGGCCGCCCCGCTGCGCCCCGAACACCCCGCGTACGTGCTGTACACCTCCGGCTCCACCGGCCGCCCCAAGGGCGTCGTGGTGGAGCACCGGTCGGTAACCGCCTACCTGGCGTGGGCCCGGCAGGCATATCCGGGCCTGGCCGGCACCGCGCTGCTGCACTCCCCGGTGTCGTTCGACCTGACCGTCACCGGGCTGCTCGGGCCGCTCACCGCCGGCGGCACCGTCCGGCTCGCCGCGATCGACGAACCGGCCGCCCGCGCCGGGGGGAAGCCGGCGTTGCTCAAGGTCACCCCGAGCCACCTGCCGCTGCTCGACGACGCCGTGTCCCCGACGACGGACCTGGTCGTCGGCGGCGAGGCGCTCACCGGCGAGCAGCTCGCCGGCTGGCGTGCCGCCCACCCGGGCGTGGCGGTGACCAACGAGTACGGCCCGACCGAGGCCACCGTCGGCTGCGTGGCCGCCCGCATCGCACCGGGGCAGGAGCTTGCGGCCGGGGCGGTGCCGATCGGCACCCCCACCTGGAACACCCGGGCGTTGCTGCTCGACGCCGCGCTGAACCCGGTGCCCCCGGGGGTGGTCGGCGAGCTGTACGTGGCCGGCGACCAGCTCGCCCGCGGCTACCTGCGCCGTCCCGGCCTCACCGCCGAGCGGTTCCTGCCCTGCCCGTACGGGCCGGCGGGGCAGCGCATGTACCGCACCGGCGACCTGGCCCGCTGGCGGGCCGACGGGACGCTGGACTACCTGGGCCGCCGCGACGACCAGGTGAAGGTGCGCGGCATGCGCATCGAGCTGGGCGAGATCGAGGCCGTCCTGCTGGCCCGGCCGGACGTGTCGGCGGCGGCGGTGGTCGTGCGCACCGACTCCGGCGAGCCGACCCTGGTCGGCTACCTGGTCGGCGTCGCCGATGGCGCGAGCGTCGCCGCCGACCTGGCCCGGGAGCTGCCCGCGCACCTGGTGCCGGCCGCGTTCGTCGCGCTCGACGCGCTGCCGCTGACCCCCAACGGCAAGCTGGACCGGGCCGCGCTGCCCGCCCCGGCCGCCCCGGCGGCGGTCGACGACGCGTACGTCGCCCCGCGCACCGACGCCGAGGCCCTGGTGGCCGAGGTGTACGCGGACATCCTCGGCGTGGAGAAGGTCGGCGCGGCCGACGACTTCTTCGCCCTCGGCGGCAACTCGCTGCGCGGCATGCGGGCGATGGCCCGCATCCGCGCCGAGGTGGACGTGGACCTGCCCATGCGGGCGCTGTTCGGCAGCCCGGTGGTGGCCGACCTGGCCGCCCAGATCGAGAAGCTGATCGCCGCGGAACTCGACGAGCTCTCCGACGCCGAGGTCGCCGAGCTGTTGGCGACGGAAGAGGGACCCACCGCATGACCGACCTGAAGGATCCGGCCCGGGAGGCGGCCCGGCAGGCGCTGATCGCCAAGCGCCTGCGCAAGCGCGCCGCCGCCCCCGCGGCCCGGATCACCCCCCGGCCCGCCGACGCCGAGGTGCCGCTGTCGTACGCCCAGGAGCGGGTCTGGTTCATGGACCAGATCGCCCCGGGCGAGGCGGCCTACCACATCGCGGTGCCGCTGCGGGTGCGCGGACCGCTCGACGTCGCGAGCCTGCGCGGCGCGCTGGCCGGGCTGACGGCGCGGCACGAGTCGTTACGCACCCGGTTTCCCGCCGACGCCGACGGCCGCCCCACGGTGGTCGTGGAGGAGGCCGTCGAGGTGCCGCTGACGGTGGCGGAGGCGGCCGACGCCGACGCCGCGCGGGCGCTGGTCGATGCCGCCTCGGCGGAGCCGTTCGACCTGGCCACGGGGCCGCTGCTGCGCGCCCTGCTGATCCGGCTCGCCGCCGACGACCACGTGCTGTTCCTCGGCAAGCACCACATCGTCGGCGACGGCTGGTCGGTGGACGTGCTGCTGCGCGACCTGATCACCCTCTACCACGGCGGCGAGCCGCCCGCCCTGCCCGTGCAGTACGGCGACTTCGCCGTGTGGGAGGCGCGGGAGCTGGACGGCCCGGCGGCCCGGGGGCACCTGGACTGGTGGAAGTCCCGGCTGGCCGGCGTGGCCCCACTGGAGCTGCCGCTGGACGCCCCGCGCCCGGCCACCCAGACCTACCGGGGCGACTTCGTCGAGTTCCAGCTCGACCCCGCCGAGACCGAGCGGCTCAACGCGCTCACCCGGGCCGGCGGCGCGACGCTGTTCATGACGTTGCTCGCCGCGTACCAGGTGCTGCTGGCCCGGCACGCCGGGCAGGAGGACTTCGCCGTCGGCGCGTCCGTGGCCGGCCGGTCCGCCCCGGAGCTGGAGAACGTCGTCGGCATGTTCATCAACATGCTGCCGCTGCGCGCCGAGCTGGCGGGCGACCCGACGTTCACCGAGCTGCTGGAACGCACCCGGCGCAGCGTGTTGGACGGCTTCGAACACGCCGAGGTGCCGTTCGCGAGGGTCGTCCACGAGCTGGGCCTGCCCCGCGACGTGAGCCGGTCCCCGGTGTTCCAGGCCATGTTCGTGCTCCAGAACTACGAGATGGGCCGGTTCACCGGCGTCTCCGACGCCGCCGACGTCCGCTTCGAGTGGACGCCGATGGAGCTGCGGGCCACCCGGTTCGACTTCGAACTGCACGCGGTGGAGACCACCGGGGGGCTGTGGGGAAAGCTGGTCTTCAACACCGACCTGTTCACCCGGTCCACCGTCGAGCGGATCGCCCGGCGGTGGACCACCCTGCTGCGGGCGGTCGTCGCCGCGCCGGACACCCCGGTGTCCGCCCTGCCGCTGACCGACCCCGCCGAGCGGGAGCTGCTGGCCGCGTGGAACGACACCACGGCCGAGTTCCCGCAGGAGCAGACCCTGCACGGGCCGTTCGAGCGGCGGGCCGCCGCCTGCGGTGACGCGGTGGCGCTGACCTTCGAGGGCCGCTCGGTGACGTACGCCGAGCTGAACGCCGCCGCGAACCGGGTCGCCCACCGGTTGCGCGCGGCCGGCGTCGGCCCGGAAACCCTCGTCGGGGTGTGCGCGGAGCGCTCGGTGGAGCTGGTCGCGGGCCTGCTCGGTGTGCTCAAGGCCGGCGGCGCGTACCTGCCGCTGGACCCGGAGTACCCGGCCGACCGGCTGTCCTTCATGGTCACCGACGCCGCCGCGCCCGTCGTGCTGGTGCAGGAGCACCTGCGCGACGTGCTGCCCGACACCGGCGCGACGGTGCTGGTCCTCGACGACGAGGCGACGTGGGCCGAGCAGGCCACCACCGACCCCGCGCCGACGGCCGGGCCCGGCAACCTGGCGTACGTCATCTACACCTCCGGCTCCACCGGGCGGCCCAAGGGCGTGCCGAACACCCACCGGGGCATCGTCAACCGCCTCGACTGGAAGCAGAAGGCGTACCGCCTCGCCGCCGACGACGCGGTGCTGCAAAAGACCCCGGCCAGCTTCGACGTGTCGGTGTGGGAGTTCTTCTGGCCGCTGCGCGAGGGGGCCCGGTTGGTGCTGGCGAAGCCCGGCGGGCACAAGGACGCCGCGTACCTGCGGGACCTGCTGGTGGCCGAGCGGATCACCACCGCCCACTTCGTCCCGTCGATGCTGACCGTCTTCCTCGGCGAGGACGGCATCGAGGCCGCCACCGGCCTGCGCCGGGTGATCTGCTCCGGCGAGGAGCTGCCGCTGGCCTCGGCCGTGGAGTTCACCGCCCGGCTGCCCTGGTGCGAGCTGCACAACCTGTACGGGCCCACCGAGGCGGCCATCGACGTCAGCGCCTGGCACTGCGACCCGGCGACGCTGGCCCGACTGTCCGGCGTGCCGATCGGCGGCCCGATCGCCAACCTGCGGCTGCACGTGCTCGACCCGGCCGGCAACGAGTGCCCGATCGGCGTGGCGGGGGAGCTGCACATCGGCGGCGTCGGTTTGGCCCGCGGCTACCACCGCCGGCCGGCGCTGACCGCCGAGCGGTTCGTGCCCGACCCGTTCTCCTCCGAGTCGGGGGCCCGGCTGTACCGCACCGGCGACCTGGCCCGCTGGGTGCTCTCCCCGGACGGTCCGGGCGAAGCGGGTGGCGGCGATTCGGCAGCGGCCGGCGGCGTCCCGGGCGGGGTGATCGAGTTCCTCGGCCGCATCGACCACCAGGTGAAGCTGCGCGGCCTGCGCATCGAGCTGGGTGAGATCGAGAGCGCCCTGCGGGAGCAGCCGGGCGTCACCGATGCCGCGGTGGTCGTCCGCGAGGACACCCCGGGCGACAAACGGCTCACCGCGTACCTGGTGGGCGACGCCGAGCACGCCGCGCTGAAGACGGCGCTGAAGGAGACCCTGCCCGAGTACATGGTGCCGGCCGCGTTCGTCACCCTCGACGCGCTGCCGCTGAGCCCCAACGGGAAGCTCGACCGCCGGGCGCTGCCCGCTCCCGTGGTGACCCGCGAGGCGTCGGTGGAGCTGGTCGAGCCGCGCGACGACACCGAGCGGTTGCTGGCCGAGATCTGGTCGCAGGTGTTGGGCGTCGACACGCTCGGCATCGACGACGACTTCTTCGACCTGGGCGGGCACTCGATGCTCGCCACCCAGGTCGTGGCGAGGATCCGCAAGGCCGGGCGCGGCGGGCGGCCGGTCGGCGTGATGGACCTGTTCCAGCAGCGGACCGTCCGCGAGCTGGCCGCGTTCATGACCGGCGACGCCGCCGACGACGGGCCGCGCCGGCTGCTCTACGAGCTGACCAAACCGATCCCCGCCGGCAGGCGGGTCCGCACGTACGTCTGCGTCCCGTACGGCGGCGGCAGCGCCATCGTCTACCAGCCCCTCGCCGACGCCCTGCCCGCCGGCAACGCCCTGTACTCGCTGGCGATCCCCGGGCACGACGTGGGGCTCAGCGAGGAGGGCCTGCCGTTCGAGGAGCTGACCCGTCGGGTCGCCGACGAGATCGTCGAGCGGATCGAGGGCCCGATCGTTCTGTACGGCCACTGCGGCGTCGGCAGCGCCATCGTCGCCGAGGTGGCCCGCAAGGTCGAGGCGGCCGGCCGGGAGCTGGAGGCGCTCTACATCGGCGCGATGTTCCCGTTCGCGCGTCCGAAGGGCTTCTTCGCCGCCGCGCGCAACCGCCTGGAACAGCTCCGCAGCAACAAGCACTACGCGAGCTGGCTCAAGTCGATGGGCGTCGACACCGACGAGCTGGACCCGGAGCAGGCCGACCGAATCATCAGCAACATGCGGGCCGACTCCCGAGCCTCGGAGGAGTACTTCACCGGGCTGCTCGACGCCGGGGCGGCGAAGCTGCGTGCCCCGATCATCTCGGTGGTCGGCTCCGAGGACCCGGTGACCGACTACTTCACCGAGCGGTACGCCGAGTGGCAGTTCCTCACCGACACCGTCGGGCTGGTCGTCCTCGATCAGGCGGGGCACTTCTTCCTCAAGTACCGGGCCGACGAGCTGGCGGAGATCGTCACGGCGGTGCACCCGGCGGTGCTCGCCGACGACACCGCCGCCCTTCAGCCGGCGGCCCGGGGCGAGGACGCCGGCTGGGTGGTCGCCGACCACCAGCGCGTCGGCGCGGCGTCCCGTCCGGAGCGGGCCACGGTGAAACCGAGCATGGCCCGGTTCGTCGCGGTCACCGCCGGCCAGCTCGTCTCCACCACCGGCTCGGCGCTGACCGCGTTCGCCCTGCCGATCTGGCTGTTCACCCAGACCGGCTCGGTGGCGAACCTGGGCCTGCTGTGGGCCCTGGCGCTGATCTGCGGCGTGCTGATGCTGCCCGTAGCGGGGGCGCTCACCGACCGGATCAGCCGGCGGCGGATCATGATGATCGCCAGCTCCGGCGCCGGGTCGATCCAGCTGGTGCTGGCCGCCCTGCTCTGGACGGACAACCTGCGGCTGTGGATGATCTACGCCTTGGTGGCGCTCAGCCAGGTCGCCGGGTCGTTCCAGCGCATCGCGTTCCAGTCGGCGGTACCGCAGCTCGTGCCGAAGCGGTACCTCGGCCACGCGATGGGCGTCACTCAGCTCACCAACGGCTTCGCGATGCTGCTGATGCCGGTCTTCGCCGCCGGCCTGCTGGCCGCCATCGAGCTCAAGGGCATCCTGCTCATCGACGTGGCCAGCTACGTGGTGGCGGTGGCGACCCTGGCCGTGGTCCGCTTCCCCGACCTGCTCGGCTGGCGGCCCCGGGAGCGGCTGCTCGTCGCGATCGCCAACGGGCTGCGCTACTCGTGGCAGCACCGGGGTTTCCGGCTCATGCTGGGCTACTTCGCGATCGGCAACATCTTCCTGGCCCCGGCGCTGGTGCTGACCACCCCGCTGGTGCTCTCCTTCGCCACCGCGACGCAGGTGGCGCAGGTGGCCCTGGCCGAGGCGCTCGGCGCGGTGGCCGGCGGCGTGCTGATGTCGCTGTGGGGCGGCCCCCGCCACCGGCGGATGATCGGGGTGCTGATCGGCAACCTCGGCACCGCGCTCGGCTGCGTCGTGATCGGCCTGGACGCCTCCGTGGCGGTCATCTGCGTCGGGGCGTTCTGGCTGGCCATGGCGATGACCACCGCCCAGTCGATCTACGCGACGATCGTCCAGGTGAAGGTGCCGCAGCGGTACCACGGCCGGGTGTTCAGCCTGAACCAGACCATCTCCTGGTCGACGCTGCCGATCGGGTTCGCGCTGATCGCTCCGGCGGCCACCGGCCTGTTCGAGCCGATGCTCGCCGACGGCGGCGCGCTCGCCGGGTCGGTGGGCGCGGTCATCGGCACCGGCCCCGGCCGGGGCATCGGCTTCGCGTACGTCTGCTTCGGCGCGGCGCTGGTGCTGGTCACCCTCGGCGGCTTCGTCATCCGGCTGCTGCGCCGCTTCGACATCGAGGTGCCGGACTCGTTGCCCGACGACCTGATCGGCGCCCAGGAGCGCGAGCGGCGGCTGGCCGCCCGCGCGGCCGAGCGGCAGGAGGAGAAGGTGCCCGTGGCGGCGTGACCCGTCCTGCGCGTGGCCGGGGCCGGTGGCGGTCGACCGCCACCGGCCCCGCGTGCTCAGGCCGCCGGCGGGTCGGCCAGGTCGGTGGCGGCGACGTCGTCGGGCTCGGCGATCCAGCCGGAGAAGACCGGCACCCCGTGCCACGGGCCGGTACCGCCGCCGCGCCGGTCGGTGGCGACGGCCACCACCGCGTACGGGTGGCCGAAGCGCAGCTCCGCGACGCGGGCCACCCCCTCCGGCGGCAGGCTGACCCTCGCGAACATCCCGGTCACGGCCGCCGCCTCGAACCCGTACCGGCTGTAGCGGGCCACGACCGCCTGCCGGGCCCGCACGTCGCCCGTGCCGAACAGCGGGGCCAGCACCCGGCCGGCGGCGGCGAAGCCGAGCCCGGTCAGGTCGTGCTCGTCCCGCGCCGACCAGCAGGGCAGCGTTGCCGTGTGCCGCTGCTCCCGGCGGCCGGGGGCGAACGTACGCACGGCCTCCTCGCGCAGCGTCCACAGCGGCGTGTCGCCCAGCGGCAGGTCGAACAGCGACCGCCGGCCGGCGGGCTCGTCGGCGTCGGCGTCCGCGGCGATCCGGTACGCGGCGGCGAGCACGTCGGCCGGGGCCACCCCGGGCGCGGCGGCCACCGAGACGACCGACAGCCCCGCGCCGGCGGCCCCGCCCGTCTCCGCCCCGTCCTCGCCGGTCGTCTCCCCGGCCGGCTGCGCCGCCGCCACGTGCACGGCGACGTCCCCGGCCTCCGCCGTCGCGGCGATCCACGCGTGGTGCCCGTACCCCGGGGAGCGCAGCACCCGGGTCAGCCGCCCGGCCCACGGGCTGTCCGGCCCGAGCGCATCGGCCGGGGCGAGGTCGAACGGGGTGGCCCAGGAGATCCGGGTGGCCACGGCCGAGGCCAGTGCGAGCACGACCCGGGGGGTGAGCGTCAGCGGGAACCGCTCGATCAGCCCGGCGCTGTGCTCCCGGGCCCACGCGTCCAGGCCGGCCTGGTCCGGCAGCGGGCCGGTCCGAGTGGCACGGGGGAGGGCGGCCCGCCAGGCGTCCAGCCCGGCGGTGGATATCCCCGGCCGGTGCCAGACGGCCGCCGCCGACGGCACCAGGGGGTGCGGCGCGTCGAGCAGCGCGGCGGCGATCCGGGCGGCCCGTGCCGGGTCGGTGCCCAGGGCCTCGGCGAGGCCGGCGCTGCCCGGGGTGCCGTCGTGCTCGTCGGTGCCGGCCGACGCGCAGAGCGCGAGCAGCAGCCACGCGCCCAGCGGGGACGCGACGTGGTGCCGGTCGCCGATCGGGGCGTGCAGCCGGGCGGCGTAGCGGGCCAGCGGGCCCTTAGGGTTCGTCATCCGCCCACTGTGCCTGCCCGGGACCATTCCTACGACCACAGCTCGAACGGCTCGTCGATCTCCTCGCCGGCGAGGAACGCGGTGAGCAGTCCGGGCAGCCGGCCGGGATAGAACCGTTCCCGGCTGTCGACGACGTCGGCGACGGGCCACCACCGGAACCCGAAGTAGTCCTCCCGCTCGTAGTCCAGCCGATCCGTCTCGTCCACCTCCGGGCCCGGGACGTCCAGCCCGACGGTGACGATCACCTCGTCCTGCACGTGGCGGAGCTGCCGGTGGATGAAGCTGGCCCGCCGCCGCCAGCGCGGCGGCCCCACCCGTCGCGGGTCCACCCGGATGCCGGTCTCCTCGCGCAGCTCCCGCACGGCCGCGTCGAGGTACGTCTCGCCGGGGTCGACGCCGCCGCCGGGCAGCTCCCACCAGGTGCCGAGCCGGGGGTGGTCCGGGTCGCGGGTGTGGAACAGCAGGAGCCGCCGGTCGGCGTCGAGCACCACCAGCCGTACCGCGTGCCGCCGCACGGCCGGCAGGTCGTCGGGGATCTCCAGCACCACCGTTCCTCCGCTCGCGCCTCACCTGGGTCGCCCACATCGTGCCACCGCCGGAGCGTGGCGGGGAGCGGCTCGGCGGCGGGCCGGGGGCCGGGTTAGGCTGCCCGCCGTGGCAGGTCTGTTGAGGAGTGTGGCGTCCCGGCTGGGACGGGTGACCCGCGGCAACGCCGCGCCGACGCGTACCCCCGGGCCGATCCCGGCCCAGGTGGCGCGGCGCCGGCAGGTCGCGGCGTTGCAGCGCCGCGACCTCAGCTACGCCCCGGAGCCCGACGGACAGGCCGACCCGGGTGAGGTCGTCTGGACCTGGGTCCCCTACGAGGACGACCCCCGGCAGGGCAAGGACCGCCCGGTGCTGGTGGTCGGGCGGTCCAGCCGGACCCTGTTCGGCCTGATGCTGTCCAGCCAGGGCGAGCGGGACGGTCAGCGGCACTGGCTCTCGCTGGGGCCGGGCGCGTGGGACCGGGACAACCGGCCCAGCTGGGTGCGGCTCGACCGGGTCCTCACCATGCGTGAGGACAGCATCCGGCGCGAGGGCGCGGTGCTGGACCGGGCCCGCTTCGACCGGGTGGGCCAAGCCCTGCGCGCCGGCTACGGCTGGCGCTGAGCGCCGGCGGCGCTTGCCCGGCACCCGGGGCCGGGGCGTCAGCGCTCGGCGAGGTACGCGCTGTCGACGAGCTGGCGAGTGGAGCGGGACGCGCCGACGCTCTTCGCCCGGTACATCGCCGCGTCGGCGCGGTCGAGCGCCTCGGTGAGCTGGGTCGAACAGGTGACCGGGGCGAGCCCGACGGAGGCGGTGACCCGGAGGCTGAAGCCGCGGAGGGGTATCGGCGCGGCAAGTGACTCGCAGAGCCGCCGGGAGGCGTGCTCGAGCCACCGCCGGTCGACCGTCGGGGTGGTCAGCAGGCCCGCGAACTCGTCGCCGCCGAGCCGGGCCACCAGGTTGTCCCCGGCGAAGGCGGCCAGTCGTTCGGCCACGCTGATCAGCACCTGGTCCCCGGCGGCGTGCCCGTAGCGGTCGTTGACCTGCTTGAAGTCGTCCAGGTCCAGCACGATGGCGATCAGCGGCTGACCGACGGTGTCGGTGAGCAGGGTCGCGGCTAGCCGGAAGAAGGCCCGCCGGTTGGGCAGGCCGGTGAGCGGGTCGTGGCTGGCGGCGTGCCGCTCGGCGGCCAGCTCCGCCTGGAGGTGTTTGATCTCCGCCTCGGCCAGCAGAGCCCGGCGGCGCAGTTGCCAGGCGGAGATCAGGGCTCCCGCGGCCGAAATGCCGGACGCGATGGTCAACGGATCCGGCACGAATCCTCCTCACCGCGTCTGCCCACACCCCGGCCGTGCCCGGCCGCTGTTCGTGGGGACTCCTGTTTTCCCTGGTACGGCTCTGGGTTGAGTAACCCAAAGTGAATGTCTGGGTACACCGTACGTGCGATATCATGCTCGCTGTCCGGTGCAGATGCAATAGCAGATGCACGTGCAGCAAATCCCGTCGTATGCCCCGCCTCTCGCCAGCACACCGCTCCTCCCGCGGCATCGGCAGGCTCTTGAAGAGAAAGACGCCCCATGCAGCAGCCTCAGAACGGCGTTCACGCCACGCAGCTCCCCCCGTTGAACTGGCTGAAGAGTCGCCGGAGCAATCCCAGCGGCAACTGCGTCGAGCTGGCCGAGCTTCCCGGTGGCGCGGGGATCGCCGTTCGTAACTCCCGCCACCCCGAGGGGCCGGCGCTCATCTACACCATCGACGAGATCGCCGCCTTCGTCCTCGGCGTTCGGGACGGAGACTTTGACCACTTGATCGGTTGACTTTGGGTCACCTCGCGAGTGCGTCCCGTCAACAGGACTGACGCGCCGATTGGCCGATTCACCTCACTGTCGGTCCATGGCATGCTTACACGTCGGCCGGGGTGGGACCCGGTGCGACGGAGGCGGCAAGCGGAGGTCGGCGCGTGACGATGGTTCCTACGGAGGGTGGCCCGGCCACCGGCCCGACCGTGCTGCGGATGCTGCTCGGCGCGCAGCTGCGCCGCCTGCGGGAGGCCAGCGGGGTGACCCGGGAGGGCGCCGGCTGGGAGATTCGGGCCTCCGAATCGAAGATCAGCCGGATGGAGCTGGGCAGGGTCGGCTTCAAGGAGCGCGACGTCGCCGATTTGCTCAGCCTCTACGGGGTCACCGATTTTACGGAGCGGGAGGCCCTGCTCAAGCTGGCCCGGAATGCGAACAGCCCCGGCTGGTGGCACCGCTACGGCGACGTGCTGCCGTCGTGGTTCCAGTCCTACCTGGGCCTGGAGGCGGCCGCCGCGCTGATCCGCAGCTACGAGGTGCAGTTCGTGCCGGGCCTGCTCCAGACCCCGGAGTACGCCCGGTCCGTCGTCCTGCTTGGCCACCGTTGCGCCGGCGCGGACGAGATCGACCGCCGGGTGGGCCTGCGCATGCAGCGCCAGGAACTGCTGCGTCGCACGCAGCCGCCGCATTTGTGGGTGGTCGTGGACGAGGCGGCGCTGCGCCGGCCGATCGGCGGGGCCCAGGTCATGCGTGACCAGCTCACCGCCCTGATCGAGGCGACCCGGTCTCCGCACGTGCGGTTGCAGATCATCCCGTTCGACGCGGGCGGCCATGCAGCAGCCGGCGGCGCCTTCACCATCCTGCGGTTCGGCGACCAGGACCTGCCCGACATCGTCTATATCGAGCAGCTGACCAGCGCCATCTACCTCGACAAGCGCGAGGACCTCGACTACTACGCGGCGGCCATGGAGCGGCTCTGCGTCGAGGCCGAGCCCCCGGAGCGGACGCCGGAACTGCTCACCCGGCTGCGCGACGACCTCTACCCACAGTGACGGGCTCCCAGACGCTGCGGCGTCTCGCGCTGCTTCTACCATGGTCGACACCGGCGAGAGTGGACGGACGTCCGCGCTTCCGGTCAGCGCAGAGCTATGGAGGCACCCCTTGACCACCGATGCCCCCGGCGTCTCGACTGGTCCCGCCCAACCGAGCGACCGGATCGACACCTCGGTGGCGCATCCCGCCCGCCGCTACAACTACTGGCTCGGCGGCAAGGACAACTTCCAGGCCGACCGGGAATCCGGGGACGCGATGGCCGCGGCCTTCCCGACCGTCCGCATCGCAGCCCTGGAGAACCGTCGTTTCCTCCAGCGGGCGGTCGACTACCTGGCCCGTGAGGCCGGCATGCGACAGTTCCTCGACATCGGCACCGGCATCCCCACCGCCGACAACACCCACGAGGTCGCCCAGGCCGTCGTGCCGCAGGCCCGAGTGGTCTACGTGGACAACGACCCCATCGTGCTCGCGCACGCCCGGGCGCTGCTGACCAGCTCGCCCGAAGGCGCCACCGCCTACATCGACGCCGACCTGCGCGACCCGGAGAAGATCCTGCGGCACCCCGACCTTGGCCGCACCATCGACCTGGGGCAGCCGGTGGCGCTGATGCTGGTCGCGATCCTGCACTTCCTGCCCGACCCCGACGAGCCGTACACGCTGGTCCGTCGGCTGTTGGACGCGTTGCCCGCCGGCAGCTACCTGGCCGCCTCGCACGCCACCTACGACTACCTTGCCCCGCAGGTGGCGCAGGAGGCCCGGGCGGTGACGAGGAACGGCGGTTCGCGCGAGGCGATCAGCCTGCGCAGCCGGAAGGAGTTCGCCGACCTTTTCGCGGGCCTGGAACTGGTCGACCCGGGCGTCGTCTCGGTCGCCGAGTGGCGCGCCGAGCGGGAGCCGCAGCCCCGACCCTCGGTGGCCGACGTCAGCATGTACGGGGCCGTGGCCCGCAAGCCCTGACTTGCCCCGGCGCGGCGCGGCGCTGCCGACAACGCCTGCGCTGCTGTCTTCGCTGCCCGGCTGTCTTCGCTGCCCCGCTGGTGTCGCTGGGCGGGGCATGCGACTGGTGCCCGGCACCGGCCGCCAGGCAGACTGGACCACCATGTCGCCGTTCACGCCCACCCTGCGGCTGCACGACCGGTACGTCCTGCGCGAGCGCATCGGCCTCGGCGGAATGTCCGAGGTGTGGCACGCCGACGACGAGGTCCTGCACCGCCCCGTCGCGGTCAAGGCACTCGCGGCTCAGCTCGCCGCCGACCCGCACCTGCGCGTCACCATCCAGCGCGAGGCCCGGGCCGCCGCCCGGCTCACCCACCCGCACGTCACCCAGGTGTACGACTACGGCGAGGCGACCCTCGAAGGCGGGGCGGTGGTGCCGTACCTGGTGATGGAGCTGGTCGAGGGGCGCAACCTCGCCGACCGGCTCACCACCGGTCCGCTGCCCTGGCCCGAGGCCGTTCGGCTGGCCGGCCAGATCGCCGGTGCCCTGGCCGCCGCACACCGCATCGGCGTGGTGCACCGCGATATCAAACCCGCCAACATCATGCTCACCGAGACGGGCGCGAAGGTGCTCGACTTCGGCATCGCCGCGCTCGCCGGGCCGCACCACCCGCGCGCCGGTCAGACCGGCGAGCTGATGATGGGCACCCCCGCGTACTTCGCACCCGAGCGACTCACCCCCGGGCCGCCGAACCCGGCCAGCGACGTGTACGCCCTCGGGGTTCTGCTCTACCGCGTCCTCGCCGGCCGCGCCCCACTGCCCGTGCAGAGCTGGGAGGATGCCTTCGAGGTGCACGCGGGGCACCGGCAGGCCCCGCCACTGCGCGTGCCCGGGCTGCCCCCGGACATCGCCGCGCTCACCCTCGCCTGCCTGACCACCGATCCGACCCGGCGTCCCACCGCCGCCCAACTGGCTCGCCGCCTCGGGTCGACGCCGGCCGCCGAGTCGCCGGCCGAGACGCAGCCGGCCACCACGCCGACCCCGACACACCCGCCGACCCTGGTCGACCGCGCCCGGCCGTGGGCGGCTCCCGCCCGGCCCGGGCGGCCGTCCGCCCCGGCGCCCACCGGTCGCCCCCCGACCGCGCCGGACTCGGCGGGCCCGCCGTACGTCTCGGACCCGGGCGGCGTGCGCGCTGCGGCTGGGTCGGCCGCACTGTCGGCCGCGCGGCGCTCGACCGGTGCGCCGTCCGTGCCGCGGTTCGCCAGTTCGCCGCCCGCCGCGTGGGCGTCCCGATCCCGGACGCCGGGCAACCGGCTGCTCAACGTCCTCGTCGCCGCCGGAGTGGTGTTGCTCGTCGGCCTGGTCACGCTGCTCGCCCTCAGTAGCGGGTCCCCGACCTCGCCGGCCGGGGCACCCGAGACCGCCGCTCCCGCCGCCGCACCGACGACCGCGCGGGCCGTGGGCCCGGCGAGCACCGCCCCACCGACCACCGCGCGACCGCGGCCGGTCACCCTGCGCCAGCTCGCCGTCGAGTTCACCGCCCTGATCGACGAGGCGCAGGCCCGTGGGGAGATCGACCGCGAAACCGCCGACGAACTGCGCGAGGAGGCTGCCAAGCTGAACCGCGGCAAGCTCAAGGACCGCAGCAAGCGACTGCGGGAGCTGCGCGAGGACGTCGCCGAGGCGGTCGAGCGCGATCGGCTCGACGCGGAGACCGGCACCCGGCTCCAGGACCTGCTCACCGGGTACGCGGGAGCGCGCGGCGACGCGGCGGGCTGACGGCGCGCACCGAAGCCGGGTCGGTCCACGGTGCACGGTCGATCCTGTTCCGCTCTCGCCTCGCCGGCCGGGGCGTGGCAGCCGGCGACAAGGGTCACTAACGTTGTCGGATGATCAGCACGCAGCCGCTCCTGCCCTTCCCCCGTACGATCGCCGCCGGTCCCGAACCCGGCGGCCCGGTCGGATTCGTCACGGGCCTGGTCGAACGGCTGGGTGGTCCGGGTGCCGGGCTGGCCGTCGCGCTGGAGAACCTGTTCCCGCCGATCCCCAGCGAGGTGATCCTGCCGCTGGCGGGATTCGCCGCCAGTCAGGGACGGATGAGCCTGGTCGGGGCGATCGGCTGGACAACCCTCGGCTCGGTGGTCGGCGCGCTGGCGCTGTACGTGATCGGCGCCATGCTGGGCCGGGACCGGATGCGGGCCATCGCCGCCAAGCTGCCGCTGGTCAAGCTCGAAGACGTCGACCGCACGGAGGCGTGGTTCCTCCGGCACGGCGTCAAGGCGGTGTTCTTCGGCCGGATGATCCCGGTGTTCCGCAGCCTCATCTCGATCCCGGCCGGCGTGGAGCGGATGCCGGTGCTGACGTTCCTGCTGTACACGACGCTGGGCAGCCTCATCTGGAACACGGTCTTCGTCATGGCGGGCTATCTTCTCGGCGACAACTGGCACGTGGTCGAGGGGTACGTCGGCACGTTCCAGAACGTGGTCATCGCGGTGTCCGCGCTGGCGGTCGGGTGGTTCGTCGTCACCCGGGTACGGCGGGCCCGTGCCGCTCGGCGGGATGCCGCTGCTCCCTTTCCCGCTGCTCCTTCCGTGGGTGGCAGGACGGGCGATGGCCCGTCTGCCGGCCCTCCGTTCGCCGCTGCCCCGTATGTCGACGCTGACGGGGGGCTGCCAGGTGGGCCGGAGCGTGGTGCGCCGGGGGAGTACCGAGGGACGGTCTACCGCAGCGGCTCCTGGCGCGGCGGGGCTGAGCACTGACGGGTCGGGTGCCGTGCGGTCGCCGCCGCTGGGCCGTGCGGGTGAGGCGACGGGTCGGGCAACCTGCTGGTTCGCACCCGGTTGCCGTTGGCCTGGTGAATTGCGGAGTGATTGTCGGCGGCGTGGCGGATGCGCCTGGCGTGGTGGTTCGCGGCCTGGTTGCCAAAGGTATGCTTGATCGATTTCATGTCGGCGATATGAGGCCCCGCTCGCCCGGATGCCTTATGTCGCCGGCATGGAGTCGCGTTAACAAGGGGCCCTTGCTCTACCGAAAGCGTTAACAAGGTGCCCTTCCTTGCAGGCAGGCGGCGGACTGATCCGATCCGGGGTCGGGTACGTACTGCCTGGCGGGGACCGTGAAAGGGGAGCACATGCCGGTGTCGGAGCATGACGCGCATCGCCCTCCGGGGGCCGGTCCTGCGGTGCCCGCGCCGGTCGTCAAGGTGACCGGGGAGACCGTCGCGGAGTCGTCCGCTGTGGCCTGGCCGCGTGGCGCGCGGCTCATGGTCGCCGCCGCTGTCGTGGTCCTGGCGTTGGGCGCCGGTGCGGTGGCGGTGACCCTGGCCAACCCGGGTCGGCTGGGGCTGGCGTTCTCCGACGGCCGGCCGGACGCCGAATCGACCGTTCCGCTGGCGGCGGAGCCCGGAGTCGGGAAAGCCTCGGCTGACGGGCCGGTGCTCACCGAGCCCCTGGCGGGGCGTGACCGGGCCAGTTTCGAGCTGGTCGACGGGCTGACCACGTTCGACCTGCGGATCGACGACCTCGGCGAGGACCTGTACCGGATCACCAGCCCCGCCGACGGCGGGGTGATTCCCCGGACGGAGTTCTTCGGGGACCACCTGCGGCTGCGGATGGCGACCAGCGGCCGGCGCGGGCCGAACGTCGCGGAGGTCGTGCTGAGTTCCCGGGTGACCTGGCGGCTGCGGCTGGCTGGCGGGGTGGCCGAGCAGGTGCTCGACCTCACCCGGGGACGGCTCGCCGCGCTGGAGCTGGCCGCCGGGGCCGCCCGCGTCGACCTGCGCCTGCCCCGAATCGTCGGCACGCTGAGGGTGCGGGTGACCGGCGGGGTGGACCAGTTGGTGATCCGGGTGCCCGGGGCGCTGCCGACCCGGGTCCGGGCGGGTGCCGGCGCCGGCGCGGTCACCATCTACGACCGGCACCGCCCGGGGGTGGCGACCGGCGCGCTGATCAGCTCGCCGGGCTGGGACCGCAGCACCGATCGGGTGTATGTGGACATGGTCGCCGGGGCCAACACGGTTACCGTCAACGGGGCCTGAGCGTACAGTCGAGCGGTGGATCGTACGGAATCCCTGCCGGCGCAGACCCGCCCGCCGGGCGTGACGCCCGCCGATCCGGGCAGCGTGCTGCTGCCTGGCCACGACGTGCCGCTCGGCCGCTACACGACGGTGCGCCGGCTGCTGCCGCAGCGCCAGCGGCGGATGGTCGGGGCCTGGTGCTTCGTCGACCACTTCGGCCCGGACGACGTCGCCGAGCGGCCCGGTATGGAGGTGCCGCCGCACCCGCACACCGGCCTGCAGACGGTCACGTGGCTGCTCGACGGGGAGATCGTGCACCGGGACAGCCTCGGCAACGTGCAGCCGATCCGCCCGGGGCAGCTCAACGTGATGACCTCCGGCCACGGCATCACGCACTCGGAGCGGTCCCCGGCGGCGCATCCACCGGTGATGCACGGCGCGCAGCTGTGGGTGGCCCTGCCGGACCCGGCGCGGGCCGGTGGGGCTGACTTCGCCCACCACGAGGACCTGCCGGTGTGGCGTGACGGGGACGCCGACGTCACGCTGCTGGTGGGCGAGTTCGCCGGGGAGCGTTCCCCGGCCGTGGTGCACACCCCGCTGCTCGGCGCGCAGCTCACCGTCCGGGGTGCGGCGCCGGTCCGGCTGCCGCTGCGCCGCGACTTCGAGTACGCGCTGCTGGCGATGTCCGGTTGCGCCGAGGTGGGTGACGTGCCGCTGAAGCCGGGCGCGCTGCTCTACCTCGGCCTGGGGCGGGAGAGCGTGGCCCTGGCCGGGGTCCCGGGCAGCCGCCTGCTGCTGCTCGGCGGGGAGCCGTTCGAGGAGCCGCTGGTGACGTGGTGGAACTTCGTCGGCCGGTCGCACGAGGAGATCGCCGTGGCCCGCGAGGACTGGACGGCCGGCCGCCGCTTCGGAGTGGTGGCGGACGACGCGGCGCCGCCGCTGCCGGCGCCCGCGTTGCCGACCACCCGGCTGCTGGCCCGTACCCGGCACGGCGAGATCCTGCGCTGAGCCGGCGGCTTCCGGGCCGCCGTTTCCGGTCTGCTCGTCGGGTCGCCGTGGCCGGATGGCCTGGTCGGGTCGCTCGCCGGGCCGCCGACGCCGGATGGCCGTCGCGGGCGTGGCGGGCGGCGACGCGGGTAGTCGCGGACATGCCGACCACCACCGCAGTCTCCAGCAGCGAGGACAAGAAGCGCCTGGTACGCCGCCTGGCCGGCGACGGGCGCGGTTTCGCCGAGCAGTACGGCTTCCGGGTCACCAACAACCCGTCCAGCCTGTTCCAGCTTCTCACCCTGTCGGTCCTGCTGGCCCGTCGGGGAGATTTCCGCTGCGCCGTGGCCGGGGCGGCGGCGTTACGCGACGCCGGCTGGGACAGCGCGGCCCGGCTGGCCCGGTCGCTGCACGCCGATCGGGTGCGCGTGCTGCGGCGGGCCGGGCAGCGCGGCGACGTCGACGCGCTCGCCGACGACCTCGGCGACCTCGCCCGTACCGTCGTGCAGCGGTATCGGGGTGACCTGCGCCGGTTGCGGGCGGTGGCTCACCACGACCCGGCCGGGGAGCGGACGCTGCTGGTCGAGCTGCCGGGTGTCGACGCGGAGGCGGTGGACCTCTTCCTGCGTGAGGCGCAGGCGCTGTGGCGGGAGGTGGCCCCGGTGGCGGACCGGCGGGCCCTGGCGGCGGCCCGGCGGCTCGGGCTGGGCCGGTCGGCGGCCGACCTGGCCGCGCTGGCCGGCGGCGGCGAGTCGGAGCGGCTCGCCTGGCTGGTCGGCGCGCTGGCCCGGGTGGAGCTGGAGAAGCGGTACTCCGAGCTCACTTGAGGTGGGTTGGCCCACACTTTCTCGGAAATCTGACCGTTCGGACGATGGCAAGGTATGATGATCTCGGCAGTTGACTCTCGCCCTCTTCGGGTGGGAGTGGCCGCCCGGCGGTGCGGTCCGGTTCGGGCCGCGTTCACCGCCGGGGCACAGGTTCTGCGTGGCGCCCCAGGTCGCGGTTCGTGGCCCGGGGCGCCCGTCTGTCGGCTCGGCCCGCTCACTTGGCCAGCCCCGCCACCAGGTTCACCGTCGTAGCGATGATCACCGTCCCGAACAGGTACGACAGCAGCGAGTGCCGCAGCACCGTGGTGCGCATCTCGTTGCTGGTCAGGTTCGTGTCGGAGATCTGGAACGTCATTCCGACCGTGAAGGCCAGGTAGGCGAAGTCCGAGAAGCGGGGACGCTCCGACTGGTTGAACATCACGCCGCCGTCGGGCCCCGTGTAGTAGATCCGCGCGTACCGGGTGGTGTAGACGGTTTGCACCACCAGCCAGGACAGCAGGACGCTGGCCATGCCCAGCCCGCCGTAGGCGTCGCGGCGCGGCCCCGGCGGGACGCTTTGCGCGAAGATCAGCATGACCGCCACCGCCAGCAGGCTCGCCAGGCAGGCGACCAGCAGCAGCGCGTCGCGGGTGGCCCGGTTCGGGTCCTCCAGTAGGGCGAGCCGGGCGGTGCGCTCGCCGTCCAGTGGCCACAGCGTGCGCCACACCAGCACCAGCCAGCTCAGCGCCGCCGCGTTCCAACCCACCAGCGGGCCGAGTCTCGGTGAGCTGACGAGCGTGAACAGGCCGCCGGCCAGCAGGCCGACCAGCCCCATCACGAGGAGTTGGATCACCGCCGGGAGATGGCCGCCCACGCGCCGCACCGGCCGTATCCCCACTCGCCGCCGGGCCAATGCGGCGTTCAGATGCGCCGCAGGTGCTGCGAGACCCGGGTGTGCGGTTCCCGGGCCTGCGCCGCACGCTGCGCCGCGTCGACCTCGGGGGCCGCCTCGATTCCGGCGGAACGGGCCACCTCGGTGCCGTTGGCGTAGTCGACCGGGGGCAGGGCACGCAGCGCGCGCAGCACGTCCGGCGGGGCGCCCTCGCGTTCCGCCTCGCGGACCACGTCGGCCTTGCCCGCCGGGTAGTCGAGGCTGGACAGGTACTGCAGGACGTCGTCGTAGCTCGCCATGGGTGCGCTCCTCGCCGCTGCGATCGGGGTTCACGACGGCCGCGGTTACCCGTCGTGTGGCTGCCCACGCCCGCGCGGGGCGTGCAATCGGGCCTACCCGGCCGCCGTTTCCGCTCCCGCCGGGCGGGTACGCGACCGGCCCGAGGCAGCGGAAGGAGCACCCATGAACTACGACACCTTCGTCGACCAGGTGGCCCTGCGGGCGAGGGTTCCCGGCGACCGGGCCGTCGAGCTGACCCGGGCCACGCTGGAGACCCTGGCGGAGCGGTTGACCGGCGGCGAGGTGCTCGACCTCGCGGCGCAGTTGCCCAGGCCGCTGCAACTGGTCCTGCGGCCCAGCCCGGACACCGAGGCCGCCGACCGGTTCGGCGCGGCCGAGTTCGTCGGCCGAGTCGGCCAGCGGGCCGGCGTCGACGAGCGGGCCGCCCGGGAGGCGGTCCGGGCCGTGTTCACCACGCTGCGCGAGGCGGTGACCGGCGGGGAGTTCGACGACATCGTGGTGCAACTGCCACGGGACTACCGGGACATGGTGGAACCGGCCCTTGCTCCGGGCGCGGCGGCCCCCCGCCGGCGCTGACCGGTGTGCCGTCGGGCGCGACCGAGAGGAGGGCCCGGCAGCCGGGAGAGCGGTGGGGTGGCCGTCAGGCGACCGCGCCGGCAGCGCGCAGGGCGGCGATCCGGTCGGCGGCGAAGCCGGCCTCGCTCAGTACCTCGTCGGTGTGCTCGCCGGGGTGCGGGGGCGGCCGGCGCAGCGCGGTCGGCGTGCCGGAGAACCGGGGCGCCGGGGCCGGCTGGGTCGCCCCGGCGTGCGCGACGAACACCTGCCGGGCCGCCAGGTGCGGATGTTCCGGGGCTTCCCGCCAGTCCAGCACCGGTGCGACGCACGCGTCGGAGGCGCCGAGCAGGGCCGTCCACTCGTCGCGGGTGCGGGTGCGGAACAGCCGGGCCCACGCGGCCCGCAGGGCCGGCCAGTTCGCCGGGTCGGTGCGTTCCGGCGCGTCGTCGCCGGGCAGCGGGAACCCGGTGCGCCGGACCAGCTCGTCGTAGAAGCGGGACTCCAGGGCGCCGACCGCGAGGTGCCGGCCGTCGGCGCACTCGTACGTGTCGTAGAACGGCGCGCCGCCGTCGAGCAGGTTCACCCCACGCGGGTCCTGCCACATGCCGACCCCGCGCAGCGAGTGGATCATCGTGGACAGCACCGACACGCCGTCCACGATCGCCGCGTCGACGATCTGGCCGGGGGCGCCGGCGCGGACGGCGTACAGGGCGGCGACGACGCCCAGGGCCAGCATCATTCCGCCGCCGCCGAAGTCGCCGAGCAGGTTCATCGGCGGCACCGGGCGTTCCCCCGCCCGGCCGATGCCGTGCAGCGCCCCGGTCAACGCCAGGTAGTCGATGTCGTGCCCGGCACACTGGGCCAGCGGGCCGTCCTGCCCCCAGCCGGTCATCCGCCCGTACACCAGGCGGGGGTTGACCGCCAGGCAGTCGGCGGGGCCGAGGCCCAGCCGCTCGGTCACCCCGGGGCGGAAGCCCTCGATCAGCGCGCCCGCGCCGCCGAGCAGGGCCAGCACCGCCTCCCGACCCCCGGCCGACTTCAGGTCCACGGCGACCGAGCGGCGGCCCCGGTTGAGCAGGTCCGTGTGCGGGGCGCCGAACGCGCCCGGGTCGACGTCGGTGGCCCGGTCGACCCGGATCACGTCGGCGCCCAGGTCAGCCAGCATCATCGCGGCGAACGGGCCGGGCCCGATGCCGGCCAGCTCGACCACGCGCAACCCGGCGAGGGGACCGGTCTGGCCGGCGCCGGCCGGGGCTGGCGCGCCGCCCGGGACCGGTCCGCGCTCGCCCGTTGCGCCGTCGGCCGACGGGTCCGCGCCGGGCCGGCTCACGCGCTCGCTCACCGGGCCACCATAGACGCCGCGCGGGCGTCCCGTAAGACGCCGGCAACCGAGCGTCACAGCCACGAAGGGATCACCCCTGGTGACGGCCCGGTTGTCGGTTTGGCGAGTCGACGCAGCTGACCTAACCTGGTCGCACGAGGGGAGTACTTCCCACGAACCATTCCGGTCAGTACGGCGTGCCCGGAGCGCGCCTCGGGTGGTTGCCCACGAATCGTGGGTGAAGGAGACCTCGAACATGACACGGTGTTCGAGGAGACCGCATGACCGATTCGTCCTATCTTGCCGCCGGTGGGCTGTCCTCGATCGGCACGCCCACCCTCTGGATGGTGACCATCGCAGGGGTGCTCGTACTGCTCGTGCTGGACTTCCTCGTCACCCGGCGACCCCACGAGGTGTCCCTCAAGGAGGCGCTCGGCTGGTCGGCGTTCTACGTCGCACTCCCGCTCGCCTTCGGCGCCTGGATCTGGTCCCGCTACGGCTCCCAGCAGGGCGTCGAGTACCTCACCGGCTACCTGGTGGAGAAGTCGCTCTCGGTCGACAACCTCTTCGTCTTCATGCTGCTGCTGGGGGCGTTCGCGGTGCCGGCCGCGCTCGCCCAGCGGGTGCTGCTCTACGGCATCGCCGGGGCGCTGGTGCTGCGTGCCGTCTTCATCGCCCTCGGCGCGGCGGCGTTGCAGACCCTGGACTTCGCCTTCCTGCTCTTCGCCGTCATCCTGATCGCCACCGCCGTCAAGCTGCTCCGGGACGCCCTCTCCGGCCACGAGCAGGAGGTGGACATCAACAAGATGCGGTCGGTGAAGCTGCTGCGCAGGTTCATGCCGGTCGTCGACGAGTACCAGGGCACGAAGATGATCGTCCGGTACCACGGCCGGCGGGCGCTCACCCCGCTGGCCCTCGTGGTGGTCGCGGTGCTCGCCACCGACGTGGTCTTCGCCGTCGACTCGGTGCCGGCCGTCTACGGCATCACCGAGGACCCGTACCTGGTCTTCGCCACCAACGCCTTCGCCCTGCTCGGGCTGCGGGCGCTCTACTTCGTGCTGCACGCCGCGCTCAGCCGGCTCGTGCACCTCAGCTACGGTCTGGCGATCATCCTCGCCTTCATCGGGGTCAAGCTCGGCCTGCACTGGGCGCACGGCATCTGGTCCGGCGTACCGGAGATCCCGACCCTGGCCTCGCTGGGCGTGATCGTCGGCGTGCTGGTCGTCGTCACGCTGACCAGCCTGCGGGCCACCCGCAACGCCTCCCCTGGCGACAAGGAGGTCGTGGCCGGCCGGCGCTGACCCGCGAACACCCGTCACCCCGGTCCGGGCGAACGGTATCGTCGCACTCGCACAGGTGGCGCGACTGACAGGTGGGAATCGTGTCACCGGGCTTCCAGGGCCGGCGCCGCTCGGCGGAGCCGGCCCTGCCACCCGGCCAGTACCTCACCGAGGACTTCCCGGTGCTCTCCGCCGGCCCACCGCGAACCGGTCGTCCTCCTGGGCGGCGACGATCCCGGTGCGTGGGCGTGCCGGAACGGCGTTGGTCAGCGCGCCGAGCAGGCCGTCGAGGTGGCGGGGGTCGCGCTCGTAGGTGCGGGTGACGTAGGTGACGTCGACCGCGACGCGCTGTTCGGCCGGCGTCGGATAGCCCAGCGCGGCCAGCCACGCGGGGCTGCGCGACGCCCGGCCGCAGGCGTCGACCACCAGGTCGGCGTGAAGCCGGTACGCCACACCGTCACGCGGCGTCACCAGGACCCCGGTGACCCGGCGACGATCGTCGGTGCTCAGTAGGGCGCTCGCCTCTGCCGACGGGTGGAAGCGGACGTTCGCCAGCTTCTCCACCCGGGCCCGGACCGTGCGCTCCAGCAGGGGGCGGCTGACCCCCCCCAGTACCACGGCGTTGCCCGCTCGGCTCATGGCGTGACGGTAGGCGACCCGTGGCGGGCCCGTCCTCTCCGAGATTGCGCAGCCGGGCCGGCGGCAGGGCAACCTAAAAGAAGCGTCGCGCGGGGGCCTTGGGTGAGATGAGCCCAACTCCCCGCCACCGGGACCGGGGGCGTCGCACCCGAGGTGGTCTCGATGTACCAGCAGCCCCTGCAACCGGTGGCCGGATCGCTCGCGCTGAGCGCCGCCTGCGCCGCGCTGCCCCTGATCACCCTGTTCCTCCTGCTCGGGGTCGTGCGTACGCGGGCCTGGGTGGCGGCGTTCGGCGCGCTGGCCGTGGCGGTCGCCCTGGCCTGGGGGCTGTGGCGGATGCCGCTGTCGCAGACGCTGCTGGCCGCCGGCCAGGGCGCCACGTTCGCGATCTTCCCCCTCGTCTGGACGTTCGGCACGGCGATCTGGATCTACCGGATGACCGTGCACACGGGACACTTCGACACGTTGCGGCGCGGCTTCGCCCGGATCAGCGACGACCGCCGGATCCAGGCCATGGTGATCGCGTTCTGCTTCGGCTCGCTGCTGGAGGCCCTGGCCGGCCAGGGCACGCCGGTGGCCGTCACCACGGTCATGCTGCTGGCCCTCGGGTTCACCCCGGTCCGGGCGGCCACCGTGGCGCTGGTGGCCAACACGGTGCCGGCGGCCTTCGGGCCACTCGGCCTGCCGATCACCACGCTGGCCGGGGTGACCGGGCTGCCCGCCACGGAGCTGGGCATGATGGCCGGCCGGCAGGTCCCGGTGATCGCGGTCGTCGTACCGCTGGTCCTGCTCCTCGTCGTCGATGGTCGCCGGGGCGTCCGCGAGCTGTGGCGTCCGGCGTTGGCCTGCGGCAGCGCCTTCGCGCTGGCCCAGTTCGCCACCGCGAACTGGCTGACGGCCGCGCTCGCCGACCTCGTGGCCGCCTTCGCGGGGGCGGGGGTCCTGCTGCTCGTCACCCGCCGGGCCGCGGCGCGGCAGCCGGTCCCCGCGCTGGCCGCCGCCAGCGTGCCGGAACACGACGCGCCGCCGCCGCAGCGCTCGTCGGAGCGAGACGCGCCAACCCCGCAGGGCCCGCAGTGGCGGGCCTACGCGCCGTACCTGACGATCGTGGCGGTCTTCGCCGTCTCCCAGATCCCGGCCGTCAAGCACCTGCTCGACGCCGGCACGCTCGCGGTCTCCTGGCCGGGCCTGCACGTGCGCACCGCCTCCGGCGCCCCGTCACCCCTGTCGACCTTCCGGTTCGCCTGGTTCGCCGCGCCCGGCTCGTTGCTGGTGGCGGCCGGCCTGATCACGATGGCGCTGCTGCGGGTGTCACCGCGCGAGGCCGCGAGACTGTACGGGCGTACCCTGTTCGAGCTGCGGTGGGCCGTGCTGACGGTGGTCGGGCTGCTGGCGTTGTCGTTCACCATGAACGCCGCCGGGCAGATCGCCACCCTCGGCGTCTGGATGGCCGGCGCGGGCACCCTCTTCGCCGTCCTGGCGCCCGTCCTCGGCTGGCTCGGGGTCGCCCTGACCGGCTCGGACACGTCGTCCAACTCACTGTTCGGCGCGCTGCAGGTGGCGGCGGCGCAGCGGGCGGGCCTCGACCCGGTCCTGCTCGCCGCGGCCAATGCCTCCGGCGGCACGTTCGGCAAGATGATCAGCCTGCAGAACCTCACGATCGCCGCCGCGGCCGTCGGGCTCACCGGCCGGGAGGGCGACCTGTTCCGGCGGATGTTCGGCTGGAGCGTGCTGCTGCTCGCCCTGATGTGCCTGCTGGTCGGGTTGCAGGCCACGCCGCTGCTGTCCTGGATGGTGCCCTAGCCCGGCCGGGCGCTCCGCCCCGGATGGCGCCTGGGCCGGCCTCGGCTTGTTCCGCCCGAGCCGGTCGTCTGCGGCCAAGCGGTGTCCCGGCACGTTTGCCCGCGTCTGTGACGGGAACGGCACTCGTCATGACGAAACCTCGTGTGGTGATCGTGGGGGCCGGATTCGCCGGTTACCACGCGGCGAAGACGTTGAGCCGCACCGCCCGCAGCCGGGCCGAGATCGTGCTGCTGAACTCGACCGACTACTTCCTCTACCTGCCGCTGCTGCCGGAGGTGGCCGCCGGCGTGGTCGAGCCCGGGCGGCTCTCCGTGCCGCTCAGCGGCACCCTCGACGGTGTCCGGGTGGTCGTCGGCGAGGCCGACCGGGTCGACCTGCAGAACCGGTGGGTCGGCTACACGATGCCGGAGGGGGGCGGCGGCCGACTGGCGTACGACCGGCTGGTGCTGGCTGTCGGCAGCGTCAACAAGTTGCTGCCCATCCCCGGGGTGACCGAGTACGCCCACGGCTTCCGAGGGCTGCCCGAGGCGCTCTACCTGCACGACCACGTGGTTCGCCAGATCGAGCTGGCAGAGCTGACCGACGATCCGGCCGAGCAGCGGGCCCGCACCACGTTCGTGGTCGTCGGCGCCGGCTACACCGGTACGGAGGTGGCCGCCCACGGGCAGTTGTTCACCGACCGGCTGGTCGCCCAGCGCCCGTACCTGGCCGTCCGGCCGCGCTGGATGCTGCTCGACGTGGCCCCCCGGGTCCTGCCCGAGCTGGACGAGCGGATGTCGCGCACCGCCGACCGGGTGCTGCGGCGGCGCGACGTCGACGTGCGGATGGGCACCTCGGTGTCGGAGGCGACCCCCGACGGGGTGATGCTCACCGACGGCGAGTACGTGCCGACGTGCAGCCTGATCTGGTGCGTCGGGGTGCGTCCCGACCCGTTCGTCGCCGAACTGGGCCTGCGTACCGAGAAGGGCCGTCTCGTGGTGGACGAGTACCTCACCGTGCCCGGCTTCCCCGAGGTGTACGCCTGCGGCGACGCGGCGGCGGTGCCCGACCTGACCCGCCCCGGGCAGATCTGCACGATGACGGCCCAGCACGCCCAGCGGCAGGGCAAGCTGGTGGCCCACAACATCGCCGCCTCCTACGGGCAGGGCAGCCGCCGCCCGTACAAGCATCACGACCTGGGCTGGGTGGTCGACCTCGGCGGCAGGGACGCCGCGGCGAACCCGCTGAAGGTGTCGCTGGCCGGCCTGCCGGCCAAGGCCGTCACCCGGGGCTACCACCTGCTGGCGATGCCGGGCAACCGGGCCCGGGTCGGGGCGGACTGGCTGCTCGACGCCGCGCTGCCCCGCCCGGCGGTGCAGCTCGGCCTGGTGCCGGCCAACGCGGTGCCGCTGGAGAGTTCGTCGCCGGAGATCCCGGTCCGTTCCCGCTGACCGCCGGCTCGGCCGCGTCGGGCCCGGATTCCGGCGGCGTCGGGCGGCGCGGTCAGGTGAGGCCGAGGGCCGCGTCGGTGTCCGGGGCCGCCCCGCCGACGAACTCGTCGAGGGCAGGGCCGTGCAGCGCCCTGCCCGGCACCGAGTCGCGGGTCGCCCGCGTCTCCAGCCGGCCCATCGGTAGCCGGCCGGGCCGGCGCGCGGCGGCGAGCACCAGGTTGCCGTAGCGCCGCCCCCGCAGCATCCGGCGGTCGGCGAGCAGGCAGACGTCGGCGAAAACGGCCCGCAGGGTGGCCGCCCGGGCGCGGGTGAACACCAGCGGCGGCAGGTCGGTGACGTTGACCAGGAGGATCCCGTCCGGGCGCAGCACCCGGGCCGCCTCGGCGGCGAACTCGACGCTCGCCACGTGCCCCGGCATCCGGGCGGCCTGGTAGACGTCGGTGAGCACCAGGTCGTACCCGTGCGCCGGGGCCGCGGTCAGCGCGTCGCGGGCGTCGGCGACCTCGACGCGTACCCCCGGCGGTGGCGGGGGCAGTTCCCGACGCACCAGTTCGACCACGCCCGCGTCACGCTCCACCACGAGCTGGGCCGAGCCGGGCCGGGTCGTCCCGACGTAGCGGGGCAGGGTCAGCGCGCCCCCGCCGAGGTGCAGCGCGTCGACCGGCGTGCCGGGCGGCGCGGCGAGGTCGACCACGGCGGCCATCCGGCGGACGTACTCGAAGTGCAGGTAACGGGGGTCGGTGAGGTCGACGTAGGACTGGGCGACACCCCCGGCGAGCAGCGTGCGCCCGGTGCGGCGGCTCGGGTCGACCACGAGTTCCAGCCCCTCGGCGGCGGAGTGCATCCCGGCACGGTAGCCGCCGGCCGGACCGGCGGGCGCGAGAGGCCCCGCCGGCCCGCGCGCTCAGCCGCCGGCTGCGGGGCCGAGCAGGTCGCGCAACCCGTCCGGTACGCGCAGCGAGGCGACCAGGTCGCCGTCGCGGTCGGCCAGCGCGGCGAGCGTCGCCTCGGCCTGCCGCCGGGCCTGTTCCGGGGTACGCCCGCTGATCCGGGCCACCTCGCCGACGAAGCCGGGCAGGTCGTGGTGGCGTTCGATGCCGTCGATCGGCACCACGTCGTGCAGCTTCACGGGCACCGACTCGAGCAGCCGCTCCCGGGAGGCCTGGTCCAGCGCCCAGGCCAGGGCCAGCACCGTCGCCTCGGCCGCCACCTTCGCGGTGCGGAAGTCGACGCCGGCCCGCCGGCCCACGTCGTCGACCAGCTCCCGGTAGCCGAGCCCGGTCGCCCCCGGCGCGCCGCCGGGGCCGCGCTCGGGCCGCGATCGGGGCGTGGCGGCCGGCGGCCGCGCGGCCGGCGGCGGGGCCGGTCCGCCCCGGGTGCTGTCGGGCTTGTGCCGGCCGGCCGGCGGCGGCCCGGCACGCTTGCCCTGGTCCAGGTGAGTGAGCTGCTTGGACGCGCTCAGGCTGGCACCGGTTTCGCTGGCCCGCCGGCCGCGCTCCCGGGCCTGGCGGGCGAGCGCCCGGCGGCGCTGGTTGTCCCCTTCCATCTGCTTGCGCATGGCACACCTCGTTCCTTGTCCGGTCCGCTGTCTCGGCGATCGCGTTCCCGGCCGGGGCGGAGGCGAAACGGGCCCGGGACCCGCTGGCGGTCGGTAGCCGCCGGAGCGTCACCCGGGGCGGGTGAGGGACGCTCACCCGGCCGATCATCGGGCCGGGCGTTCATGCGCCACCTGTTCCAAACGCCCGACAACGGGGCACCGGGGGACGCCGCAGGGCGTCGCCGACGCAGAGGTCGAGGCTGTGGACGAGCCCGGTGAGGGCGGCGACCCGGGGCCGCATCGCCGGTTGCCGCGACGAAGTGATCGGCGAACGCCGGGGCCCTCAGGCGGACGCGGCCGGTCTGCGCGAACCGGACGCGCCGTAGGACCGCTCACCGTCGGGCAACGAACGGGCGAGCAACCCGGTGACGCCGGTCATGTCGAGGATGGTGTCCAGGAACCGGGGGGTCGAGCGCAGCCGGATGGCGGTGTCGCACTGCTGCCCTTCCCGCCACGCGTGCACGATCACCGAGAGCCCGGTGCTGTCGATGAACCGCAGGCCGGCGAAGTCGAGCACGAGCACCGAAGGGCGCCCGGCGAGCTGCCGGTCCACCTCGCGCCGCAGCGGCGCGGCGGTGGTGAAGGCGAGGTCGCCGCCGACCCGGATGAGCGGCGCGTCCGGGTCGGACAGATCGACGGACATGGTGAGCGGAGTCGCCTCGGACTTCCTCCCTTGGGGCACCACGATCACGCCTTTCCGCAGGGCTGCTGGTCGGGCAGGTTCGTCTCGGATCGTAACAATTCAGGGGCGTCGTCGCCCGCTGAGACCGCTCCGGCCGCTCCGGCAGCGTCGGGTGGCGGTACCGGCAGACCGGCGTAGGGTGGGGTGAGGAAATCGGACAACACACGCCGTTTCCGGCGGCCCGCGGGTGCCGGGC
>NZ_SMKJ01000069.1:0-25739 GCF_004348615.1 Micromonospora sp. KC207 | reverse complement strand
GGGTGGCACTATCCTCCACCGCCGGAGCCCGGAGCGGGACTCCCCGTGGTACTTGTCCCGTCTGTCCGCATGGGGGCGGCGATCGTTGTCTGCATGGTGCGGCTACCGGCGGCATCCCGTCCTTGCCGGACCGGTCGTGTTGTGTGGGAGCGTTGTCTAATACAGGATCAGCAGGGCACTCGGAAGGAGCTCGACATCACCAGCGATCTCCCGCGTCTCGGTGCGGTGACCCGGCCGCCCCGGGGGGCCGGCCTTGCCGGTCCCCCCGTCGTGCCCCGGGCGTTTCCGGCCGGTGGCGGTCTGGGGCACCACCCGGTGCTGCCGCCCGGTGAGCGGCTGCGGGTGCTGCTGGTCGAGGACGACGAGGGCGACGCGTTCCTGGTCGGCGAGTTGCTCGCCGAGACCAACTCGTCGATCGACCTGCTGGTCGCCACCAGCCTGAGCGAGGCCCGGCAGCGGGTGATGGGCGTCGACTGTGTCCTGCTCGACCTCGGCCTGCCCGACGCACAGGGGCTGGACGGGCTGCGCCAGGTGCTGGAGATGTCCAGCGGCGCCGCGGTCTGCGTGCTGACCGGGCGCTCCGACGAGCACCTGGGCATCGTCGCGGTCGCCGAGGGCGCGCAGGACTACCTGGTCAAGGGCCAGGTCGACGGCGTGCTGCTGACCCGGGCGCTGCGCTACGCGGTGGAGCGCAAGCGGGCCGACGTGAACGCGCGGCGGCTGCGCGAGGTGGAGCTGCGCCAGGCCGAGTCGGCCCGGCTCGAACGCGGCCTGCTGCCCCAGCCGCTGATGTCGACCGACCAGGTCGCGGTGCACACCTTCTACCGGCCCGGCCGACACGCGGCGCTGATCGGCGGCGACTTCTACGACGTGGTGCAGACCCGGCCGGACCGGGTCGACCTGATCGTGGGCGACGTCTGCGGGCACGGCGTGGACGAGGCGGCGCTCGGGGTGGAGCTCCGGGTGGCCTGGCGGGCGCTCGTGCTGGCCGGCGTGCCCGACGACGAGGTGCTGCCGGCCCTGGAACAGGTGCTGATGAGCGAGCGCCGGCTCCAGGAGATCTTCGCCACCGTGGCAACCGCCCGGCTCGACCTGGCCCGCAACGCCGCCACGGTGCGACTCGCGGGGCATCCGCCGCCGCTGCTGCTGTCCGGCGGCAAGGTCGCGCCCGTGCCGGCACCGGGTGGCCTGCTGCTCGGCGTGCGTCCCCGCCGGCCCGTGGCCTTCGACCTGGAGTTCGACACCGATGACTGGTCCCTGTTGATGTACACCGACGGCCTGATCGAGGGGCGGGTCGACGGCAGCGACGAACGGCTCGACGTAACCGGCCTGACCACGCTGCTCGGCGACCCGGACAATCTCGCCGTGCCGCTGGCCGAGCTGCCGGCGTGGCTGGTCGGGCGGGCCGAGCAGATCAACGGTGGTCCGCTCGCCGACGACGTCGCGATGCTCCTGGTCACCCGGGGCGGTGGCCGGTGACGGCGCAAACCGCCGGCTGGACCCTGCGCCGCCGGGCGGTCGCGCTGCTCGCCGTCGTGGGCGTGCTGCTCGGCGCGTTGGTGGCGGTCGAGATCGCCGTCGCCGCGAAGAACCGCGAATACACCCGCTCGGTGCTCGACCGCACCGGCCCGCTGCGCGCCCAGTCGCAGGAGCTGCTCAGCGTGCTGGTCGACCAGGAGACCGCGATCCGGGGGTACGCGCTCACCGGCGACCGCCGGGACCTCGAACCGTACGTCCAGGGCGGCGAGCGCGAGCAGCAGCTCTACCGGAGCATGCGCGGCCTGATCGGCGTCTACCCGGCGCTGGGCCGCCAGCTGAACACGGTCGAGGCGCAGGCCGGTCAATGGCGCAGCACGGTTGCCGAGCCGGTGATCCGGGCCACCGAGGAGGAGGGCACCACTGCCGGGCGGGCGTTGGTCACGGACGAGTCCCGGCAGCGCTTCGACGTCATCCGCAGCTCCGTCGCCCAGCTCCAGGAGGGCATCCGCGCCGAGCGCGACAAGGGCGCCGACAACATCTACCGCACCAGCAGCATGCTGGTGCTGCTGCTGATCGTGGTGGCGCTGGTGGTGGCGGGGGTCGGCGTGGTGCTGCTCGTCTCGCTGGAGCGGATCGTGGTCCGGCCGCTGACGGGCCTGGCCGAGCAGGTCCGCGAGGTCGCCGAGGGCGACTTCCAGCACCGCATCGCCCGGTCCGGCCCGCCGGAGTTCCAGCGGCTCGCCGAGGACGTGGACGCGATGCGCCAGAAGATCGCCAAGGACCTCGCCGAGGTCCGCGAGGCCCGGGAACGCATCGAGTGGGTCAACAGCCAGCTCCAGAAGCAGGCCGAGGAACTGGTCCGGTCCAACCGGGACCTGGAGCAGTTCGCGTACGTCGCCTCGCACGACCTACAGGAGCCGCTGCGCAAGGTGGCCAGCTTCTGCCAGCTTCTGCAACGCCGGTACGCGGGGCAGCTCGACGAGCGCGCCGACCAGTACATCGCGTTCGCCGTGGACGGCGCGCAGCGGATGCAGCGGCTCATCAACGACCTGCTGGCGTTCTCCAGGATCGGCCGGCTCACCACCGGCTTCACGGAGGTCGACCTCAACAAGGTGATGGGCGACGTGTCCGGGCAGACCGAGGCCGCCCGGCAGTACGCCGACGGCGAGCTGACCTGGGACCAGTTGCCAACGATCCGCGGCGAGGAGCCGCTGCTGACCAACCTGCTGGCCAACCTGGTCAGCAACTCGATCAAATTCCGCCGCCCGGACGTGCCGCCGAAGGTGCACGTCTGGGCGCGGCTGGTGGGCGACGAGTGGGAGATCAGCTGCCAGGACAACGGGATCGGGATCGAGCCGGAGTTCGCCGACAAGATCTTCGTGATCTTCCAGCGGCTGCACTCCAAGGACGCGTACCCGGGCACCGGCATCGGGCTGGCGATCGTGAAGAAGATCGTCGAGTACCACGGTGGCCGGGTCTGGGTGGACACCGACACCGCCGAGGGCACCGTGATCCGGTTCACCCTCCCGGCGCTGCCCGAGGACGTCGAGGCCGCGGCGCGGGCCGCCGAGCAGCCAGCGGCAGACGAGGCGGCGGCCGACGAGGAGGGCGACTCGGCCGGGGGCGGTGAGCCGGCCGACGGGACGCCTCCGGCCGGCGACGGCGCGACCCGGATCGAGCTGCCCCGGCAGGCCGGCGTGCGGGCGGAGGGGCCCGGCGACACCCCGGACAGCGACAGCGCGAAGGAGACGGTGGGATGACCGCGCCAGCGGACGGCAATAGTCCGATCGAGGTCCTGCTGGTCGAGGACGACCCGGGTGACGTGTTGATGACCCAGGAGGCGTTCGAGGAGCACAAGCTCCGCAATCGGCTGACCGTCGTCTCCGACGGCGCGGAGGCGCTGGCGTACCTGCGTCGGGAGGGCCAGTACACGGACGCCGTGACGCCGGACCTGATCCTGCTCGACCTGAACCTTCCCCGCCGCGACGGTCGGGAGGTGCTGGAGGAGATCAAGCAGGACGAGCAGCTCCGCCGCATTCCGGTGGTGGTGCTCACCACCTCCCAGGCCGACGAGGACATCCTGCGCAGTTACCAGCTGCACGCGAACGCGTACGTGACCAAGCCGGTCGACTTCGAGCGGTTCATCTCGGTGGTCCGGCAGATCGACGAGTTCTTCGTCAGCGTGGTGAAGTTGCCGCCGCGTGGCTGACATGACCGACACCCTGGCCGACGACGTCGCCGAGCTGCTCCACCGCGCCGCGACGGACGTCGTGCTGCCCCTTTTCCAGACGCTCGACGACGCCGACGTGACGGAGAAGGCCCCCGGTGAGCTGGTGACCGTCGCCGACCGGCGGGCCGAGGAGCTGATCAGCGCCGGGCTGCGCCGGTTGCGCCCCGGCTCCGTGGTGGTCGGCGAAGAGGCCGTCGCCGACGACCCGGCCCTGCTCGGGCACCTGCGCGGCGGCGGGGACGTGTGGCTGGTCGACCCAGTCGACGGCACCGCCAACTTCGCCGCCGGGAAGCGCCCGTTCGCGCTGATGGTGGCGCTGCTCACCGACGGGGAACAGGTCGGCGCGTGGGTGCTCGACCCGCTCGCCGGGACGCTCGCCGTCGCCCGCGCGGGCCGTGGGACCGCCGTGAACGGCGACCCGGTGCGCACCGCCGAGGAGGCGCCGCCGCTCGGCGCGCTGCGCGGCACCGCGATGACCCAGTTCCTGCCGCCGGAGCACCGGCGGCGTGCCGAGGCCGGCGGGGAGCGGATCGGCGAGCTGCTGCCCGGCCAACACTGCGCCGGCCGGGAGTACCTCGACCTGCTCGTCGGTGCCCAGGAGTTCGTGCTGTTCTGGCGTACCCTGCCCTGGGACCACGCCCCGGGGGTGCTGCTGGTCCGGGAGGCCGGCGGCGTGGCCCGCCGGTTCGACGGCGGTGAGTACCACCCCGCCGACCAGGGGCCGGGGCTGCTGGTCGCCGCGAACGAGCAGGTGTGGGCCGAGGCCCGTGAGGCCCTGATCCACGGCTGACCGCCGCGCCGCCGGGTCGGTGCGCGACCGTCCGGTGACGCATCGTCGACATCGACGCGTAGCCAGGTCGCGGGCCTCGTTCGTCGCCCCCGGTCCGGTATCCTGACCGGCGGTCTCCGCCAGCAGGCCGCCGCCCGGCGCCGGTGGGGGCCGCCGCGCCGCGTACCACCGGAAGCCGGTGGTCGAGGGAAGGGACGCCGCCGTGTCCAGGACCAGCCTCATCCGGCGTCGCGGCCGGGGGCCGTTGACCGCGCTGCTCGTGGCCGTGGCGCTGCTGCTCGGCGTCGGGGCCGTGCCCGCCGCCGCCGAACCCAACGAGGGCGGGACGAAGAAGCTCCGCGAGGCGCTGGAGTCCGCCGCCAAGGGGCACATTGAGGCCAAGGCGAAGCTGGACAACTCCAAGCGCCGGCAACAGTTGCTCACCACCGAGCTCAAGACCGTCGAGTCCCGGCTGGCGGGGCTGACCGCGCAGGTCGGCGAGGTGGCCGCGCAGTCGTACCGGTTGGGGCGGATGACCGCACCGGCGCTGCTCATCCAGTCGGTCTCCCCGGAGGCGTTCCTGCAACGCGCGGGCGAGCTCGACGTGATGGCCCAGCGGGACAGCCGCCGGTTGCGCGAGATGGTCGCGACCCGGGAGGAGGCGAACCGGGCCAAGATCGCCATCGACGCCGAGGTCCGGGAGCAGCAGAAACAGCTCGCGGCGCTGGCCAAGAAGAAGCGGGAGGCCGAGACGGCGCTCGCGGCGGTCAGCTCGGGCAGCGGCTCCGGGTTCGGTGGCGGCTCCGCCTCGGCCAAGCCGGCCCCGCGCAACCCCGACGGTAGCTGGCCGTCCGAGTCCTGTTCGGTCGACGACCCGACCACCTCCGGCTGCATCACCCCGCGCACCCTGCACGCCCTCAAACAGGCCAAGGCCGCCGGCTACAAGCGGTACGTCTCCTGCTACCGCAGCGGCGGCAGCGGCGAGCACCCCAAGGGGCGGGCCTGCGACTTCTCCGCCGCCACCAGCGGCTTCAAGGACGAGACGGCCACCGGCGGGGACAAGGCGTACGGCGACAGCCTGGCCAACTACCTGAAGAACAACGCGAGCCGGCTCGGCGTGCTCTACGTGATCTGGTATCGGCAGATCTGGATGCCGAACACCGGTTGGCGGGCGTACAGCGGCAGCGGCAGCCCCGCCGCCGACCACACGAACCACGTTCATCTCTCGATGTACTGACCCGGGCGCCAGGTTCGCTGCGTACCATCGCGACGGTGAGCAGCTCATCGTCGCCCGTCACCGTGGAGCAGGCGCCACCCGCGCCAACGCCCGCCGGTGCCCTGCCCAACGGTCTGGCCGCGTTCCTGGTCTTCTTCTCCAGCGGGGCGGTGCTCGTGCTGGAGACCGTCTCGCTGCGCCTCGTCGGCCCGTACGTCGGGGTCACCCTTGAGGTGACCAGCGCCGTCATCGGCATCGCGCTGGGCGCCATCGCTTACGGGGCGTGGACCGGCGGCTGGCTGGCCGACCGGCGGGACCCGCGCACCCTGATCTCCCCGGCGCTGGTGCTGGCCGGCATCGCCACCGCGATCACCCTCCCGGTCGTCCGGTACGCGGGCGAGGTGCTGCGCGGCGGGGCGGCCAGCGCCGTCCTGCTGCTCACCGCGCTCGCCGTGTTCGTGCCGGCGGCGCTGCTCGCGGCGGTCACCCCGCTGGTCGTCAAGCTCCAGCTCGCCGACCTGCGCCGCACCGGGCAGATCGTCGGCCGGCTCTCCGGCGTCGGCACGCTGGGCGGCATCACGGCCACCCTGCTGACCGGCTTCGTGCTCGTCGCCGCGCTGCCCAGCAGCCTCATCCTGCTCGCCCTGGCGGTGCTGCTCGGCGGCACCGGGCTGGGGCTCGGCGCGTACCTGCACCGGCAGGGGCGGGCGGGACTGCCCGGTCCGGGCCGGGCGAAGGCCGTCCTCGCGGTGCTCGGGCTGGCCGGGGCGGGGCTGACCACCGTCGCCCCGAACCCGTGCGACGTGGAGACGGCGTACCACTGCGCGTCGGTAAAGACCGATACCGACCGGCCGTCCGGGCGGACGCTGCTGCTCAACTCCGCCCAGCACTCGTACGTCGACCTGGCCGATCCCACCCACCTGGAGTACGCGTACACCCAGTGGATCGGCGCGGCGGCCGACGTGGCCGCCCCCGCCGGGCAGCGCCTGGACGCCCTGCACCTGGGCGGCGGCGGGTTCACCGTGCCGCGCTACCTGACCGCCACCCGGCCGGGCACCGACAACGCCGTCTTCGAGATCGACGGCGGCCTCGTCGAGCTGGACCGCCGGGAGCTGGGCGTACGCCCGGGGCCGGACCTGCGTGTCGAGGTCGGCGACGCCCGGGTGCTGCTCGGCGCGGAGGCCGCCGACAGCCGGGACCTGGTGGTCGGCGACGCGTTCGGGCACCTCGTCGTGCCGTGGCACCTCGCCACCCGGGAGATGGCCGTCGAGATCAACCGGGTGCTCCGCCCCGGCGGGATCTACGTGCAGAACGTCATCGACTACCCGCCCGGCCGGTTCGTCCGCAGCGAGGTGGCCACCGTCGCCGCCGCGTTCCGGCACGTCGCCCTGGTCGCCCCGCCCGACGCGGTCGCCGGTCGGGCCGGGGCCAACTTCCTCATCGTCGCCTCCGACGCGCCGCTTCCGCTGGCCCCGCTGGCGCAGCGGACCACCGCCCTGCCCGAGGTGGCGATCGTGCTCTCCGGAGAGGTGCTGGCCTCCTTCGTCGGGGACGCGCTGGTGCTCACCGACGACTACGCCCCTGTGGACCAACTGCTCGCGACCGCCTGAACGGGTGAATCGCTGACCGATTCCGACCCTCGGGGGTTAGGACCGGTCGGGTCGGGCAAAACCTCCGACCATGGGTGGAGCGGTCCGTAACGGCGCGCAGCTGCTCGGTGAGCGGTACCGGCTCATCGAGCAACTCGGCGCGGGCGGCATGTCCGTCGTGTGGCGCGGCTACGACGAGGTGCTGGGCCGGCAGGTCGCGGTGAAGGTGCTCGCCTCCCGGCTGGCCAGCGAGCGGGCGTTCCGGCACCGGCTCCGCGCCGAGGCGCAGGCCGCCGCGCGGCTCTGCCACCCCAACATCACCAACGTGTACGACTACGGCGAGTCCGAGCAGGCCGGGCTGACCGTCCCGTACGTCGTCATGGAACTGGTCCACGGCGGCCCGCTCAGCGCCCGGCTCGGCCGCAGCGGAACGCTGTCCTGGCGGGAAGCGGTGACAGTCGGCGCGGAGGTCAGCTCGGCGCTGGCCACCGCGCACGCCCGGGGCGTGGTGCACCGCGACGTGACCCCGGGCAACGTCATGCTCACCTCCACCGGCGTGAAGGTCGTCGACTTCGGTATCTCGGCGCTGGCCGGGGAGAGCGAGAAGGGCGCGGAGGGCACGCTGCTCGGCACCCCCGCCTACCTCGCCCCGGAGCGGTTGGACAACGGCCAGGTCTCCCCGGCCACCGACGTGTACGCCCTCGGCCTGCTGCTGTACCGGATGCTCACCGGCCGGCTGCCCTGGCAGGCGAGCACCACCACCCAGATGCTGCGCGCCCACATGTACGCCGAGCCCGAGCCGATGCCCGAGGTTCCCGGGCTGCCCGCCGAGGTGGCCGACCTGGTGCGCCGCTGCCTGGCCAAACGCCCCGAGGACCGCCCGGCCACCGCCGAGGTGGCCAGTACCCTCGCCGAGGCGGCGGGGATGCACGCCACGGTGCCGGTGCCCTCCGCGCCGGGCGCGGGCGATGCGGCCCAGCTCGACCCGGCCGTGCTCGCCAACGCCGGCACCACGATCCTGCCCTGGTCGACGGAGACCGGGACGCTGCCCTTTCCCGGCCGCACGCGCAGCCGGCGGGCGGTGGCGCGGCGGCGCAGGGTCGAGGCGGGGGTGGCGGCGGCCGGGCTGATCGCGGTGATCGCGACGATGTGGGGGGTGACCTCCCGCAGCCCGGCCAGCGGCGGCATCGACCGGCCCACCGAGGCCCGGATGGGGCTCACCGGGCCGCCGCCCTGCGCAGTCGAATACGTGCTGCGCAAGGACTCCGGGAAGGACTTCATCGCCGAGCTGACCCTCACCAACACCTCCGGGCGGGAGTTGCGCGACTGGACGATGAGCTTCGCCTTCCCCGGCCAGCAGACCGTGACGAAGACCGATCCGGCGGTACGCCAGCAGGGCCGCACGGTCGAGGTGCGGCCCGCCGCCGGGCAGCCCGCGCTGGCACCTGACGCGGCCCGGAAGGTCGCCCTGACCGGCCGGTACACCGGCACGAACCCGTTGCCGCTGGAGTTCCGCCTCGGCGACGCCGAGTGCCGCGTACGGGTCTCCGGTGTCGCCGGCACGGTGCCCACCACCGGGCCGACGGCCAAGGCCCCGGCGAAGCCCGGCACGAAGAAGGCGACGGTGGCGAAGGCCGGCTCCCCGGGCGGCAGCGGCTCGGGCGGTGGCTCGAAGGCTCAGCCGGACAAGCCCGAGAAGCCCGGCAGGGGCGGCAAGCCCGGCAAGCCGGCCAAGGGGAAGTGACCGACGTTCGGCTCGCTGCTCGGGACGCCGTACGGCTCGGCGCTGGGCCGCCGCTCGGCTCGGGCGCTGCGGTGGGCGCTCGGCCCGGGCGCTGCGGTGGGCGCTCGGCCCGGCGGTCAGGTCAGCGCGGAGAAGCGTTGCACCTGGGCGATGCTTCCCTCCACGATCAGCATGCTGTCCGGGACGAGGACGGTGCCCGGGGAGGCGTACCGGAACCGCTCGCCGGGCAGCTTCGCCCCGACCACCATCACCCCGTAGCGGCCCTGCGGGGCCAGCTCGCGCAGGGGCCGCCCGACCAGCGCGTCCGGCACCCGCACCTTGGCGATGGCGAAGTCGTCGCCGAACTCGATGAAGTCCAGCATCTTGCTGACGATCAGGTGCGCCACCCGCTCCCCGGTCTCCGCCTCAGGGAAGATCACGTGCTGGGCGCCGACCGAGCCGAGGATCTTCGCGTGCTTCTCCGAGTTGGCCCGCGCCCAGATCTGCGGCACGCCCAGCTCGGCCAGCGCCAGGACGCTCAGCACGCTGGCCTCCAGCGACGCGCCGATCGCCACGACCACCCGCGGGAAGTCCGTCACGCCGAGCTGCCGCAGCGCCCCCTCCTCGGTCGCGTCCGCCTGCACCACCCGGTCCAGGTACGGCGACCAGCGCTGCACGCGCTCGCCGCTGCGGTCGATGGCCAGCACCTCGTGACCGAGCTGGGTCAGCGAGGTGGCCAGGTGGCAGCCGAAGCGTCCCAGCCCGATCACCGCGATGCCCCCGTCGTCCCTGCTCCTAGCCGACAATGGGTTGCTCCTCCGGGTATCGGTACAGCCGTCGTCGGGTGTTCAACGCGATAGCCGACCCGAGGGTGAGCGGCCCGACCCGACCGACGTACATGAGCGCGGTCAGCACGAGCTGTCCCGGCTCGGCGACGGCCGACGCGATGCCCGTGGACAGCCCGGTGGTGCTGAACGCGGAGGTCACCTCGAACAGCGCCCGGTGGTAGGGCAGTCCCTCCGTCAGCAGCAGCAGGACGACCGTGCCGCCGACCACCAGCGCGACGCTGAGCAGGGCGACGGTCAGGGCCTGCCGCAGGCTCGCGGTGGACACCCGCCGCCGGCCCACCGAGACGTCCGGCTCGCCGCGTAGCTCCGCCCAGATCGCGAAACCGAGCAGGAAGAACGTGGCGACCTTGATCCCGCCCGCCGTGCTGGCGCTGCCGCCGCCGATAAACATCAGCGCGACCAGCAGCGGTACGCTCTCCTCGTCGAGCTCCGCCGGGTCGAGGATGGCGAACCCGCCGGTGCGGACCACCGCGCTCTGGGTGAAGGTGGCCAGCACCTTGCCGGCGACGTCGTACCCGCCTATGGTGCGCGCGTCGGGCCACTCGGCGGCGAGCAGGCCGAGGAAGCCGATGGCCAGCAGCGCCACGCTGCCCCAGATGGTGAGCTTGGTGGCGATCGCCCAGCGACCGGGGCACCGCCACTCCCGGGCCGCCTCGAACAGCGCGGGGAAGCCCAGCCCGCCGACGATCGTGCCGAACGCGATCGGCAGGCAGATGACCGGGTCCCGGGCGAAACCGACCAGACTGTCGGAAAACAGCGCGAAGCCGCCGTTGTTGAACCCCTGCACCGCGTGGAAGACGCCGTACCAGAGGGCCCGGCCGGGCGGATAGTCGTAGCCGAGCCAGAACCGGCCGGCGAGCACGGCGGTCATCGCCAGCTCGCAGACGGCGACGGTCCCCGCGATGCGCAGCAGCAGCCCGCGTACGTCGCCGATGCCGAACTCGGCGGTCTCGGCCTGCACCAGCAGCCGGTTGCGCAACCCGAGCTGCCGGGCGACCACGAGCACCACCAGGGTCGCGCCGCTGAGGATGCCGAACCCGCCGACCTGGGTCAGCACGGTGATCATCACCAGCCCGAACCCGTTCCAGTACGTCGGGGTGTCGACCACGGACAGGCCGGTGACGGAGACCGCCGAGGTGGCCGTGAAGAACGCCGTGGTGAACGGGGTGAACCGGTGCTCGCTCGTCGAGGCCGGCAGCATCAGCAGGACGGTGCCGAGCAGGATCGCCGCCAGGAACCCGAACGGCACCAGCCGTACGGGGTGACGGAGAAACCGGTGCACCAGACAATCTTCCGTTCCCCGCCCGCCGGCGGTGCCGAAACGGCCATCTGTCCGTCAACCGACCCCGGTCTGCTGAGCGCGCGATCCCTCGACGACAGGAGACGGCGTTGCGACGTACCCTTTCCGCCCTCGGCCTGGCCGGCGCGCTGCTCGCGGCGGCCGTGGCGGTGCCGGCCATCAGCGCCTCGGCGAAGCCGGAGGCCGCCCCGGAGGCCGCCTCGGACCGGTCCCGGGCCGCCGACCGGCCGCTCGTCATCGGCCACCGGGGCGCGAGCGGCTACCGGCCCGAGCACACCCTGGAGGCGTACCGGCTGGCGATCCGGATGGGCGCCGACTACATCGAGCCGGACCTGGTCCCGACGAAGGACGGCCAGCTCGTCGCCCGGCACGAGAACGAGATCTCCGGTACTACCGACGTGGCGGCCCACCCCGAGTTCGCCGGCCGCAAAGCCACCAAGACCATCGACGGGGTGCCGGTGACCGGCTGGTTCACCGAGGACTTCACCCTCGCGGAGCTGAGGACCCTGCGGGCCAAGGAGCGGCTGCCCCAGGTGCGGGTCGCCAACACCGCGTTCGACGGGAAGCTGTCGGTGCCCACCCTCCAGGAGGTCATCGACCTGGCCCGCACCGAGGGCAAGGCCCGGGGCCGCACGATCGGCATCTACCCCGAGACCAAGCACCCGAGCTACTTCGCCTCGATCGGGCTGCCCCTGGAGGAGCGCCTCGTCGCCGTGCTCAAGGCGAACAAGCTCACCCACCGCAGCGACCCGGTGATCATCCAGTCGTTCGAGACGGCCAACCTGCGCAAGCTGGACAAGCTGACCGACGTCAAGCTGGCCCAGCTCCTCGACGCCTCCGGCCGCCCCTACGACTTCACCCTTGCCGGCGACCCGCGCACGTACGCCGATCTGGCCACCGCCGCCGGCCTCGAGTGGATCGCCGGGTACGCCGACGGCGTCGGCGCGAACAAGAACCTCATCGTCCCCCGGGACGCCGGCGGCAAGCTGCTCGCCCCCACCACCCTGATCCGGGACGCCCACCGGCTGAAGCTGGTCGTGCACGCCTGGACGTTCCGGGTCGAGAACCAGTTCCTCCCGGCCGACCTCCGCATCGGCACCGACCCGAACGCCCGGGGCGACATCACCGCCGAGTTCGAGCTGTTCTACGGCCTCGGCCTGGACGGCGTCTTCGCCGACCAGCCGGACACCGCCGTCGCCGCCCGCGCGGGCCTGCCCCGCCGCTGACCCAGCCAGCCCAGTGCGGCCCGCCCCCCGACCGGGGGCGGGCCGCACTGGGCTGGTCGGGCCGCCCCGCCCGCCATGTCGGGGAGGTGGGGGTATCAGTGGGGCGGGATCGGCCCATGTCTCCGGCATGGAGTCGATCATCACCGGCCTGACCCTGGGCCGGCCCCGGTCTGGGCGCGGGGCGCGAGGCAGGGGCGCAGACGGGGCAGCTCCATAGGCGGCGCACTGGTTTACCGGCCCTGTTCGGAAGGACCCCCGCCGGGTGCGGCGGTGAGCCGGAGGACGTGCAGCCGGCCCGACGGTGACGGCCCGCCGGCGGTGGCGGGCTGCGACACACGGGCGGGTTGACCCCGTGGGTACGCGGCCCACCGCACGTGCGGGACGGCCCGACCCCGGTGGCGCGGCTGTCCTGGTGGGACACCCCGTCATCGATACTTATGTGTTTCGGCCACATGGCTCGTGGGTGACGTCACTTCTAGCGTGATCCGACACATGACGTTCCCTTCCTCCGAGTCCTCACGTGGAGTCGCAATGACGGTCCGGACGACGCGGCGGGTGTTTTCCTCCGCCGCCACGATGATGGCCGCGGCGCTCGTCGCCACGGCCTGTGGCAGCCCGCAGGACACCGCATCCGGTGGCGGCGACGGCGCCGCCCCGGTCAGGGTCGGCCTGGTCTACTCCCAGTCGGGAGCCCTGGCCAGCTACGGCAAGCAGTACATCGAGGGGTTCAGGGCCGGCCTCGACTTCGCCACCAGGGGCACCGGCAAGGTCGGCGACCGGGCCATCGAGGTCACCGAGGTCGACGACGCGGGCGATCCGGCGAAGGCGGTGTCGGCGGCCAAGGACCTGATCGGCAGGGGCACGAAGATCATCGCCGGCTCGACCTCGTCGGGCGTGGCCCTCCAGGTGGCTCCGATCGCCGCCCAGAACAAGGTCCTGTTCGTCTCCGGCCCGGCCGCCACCGACGCCGTGACCGGGGCGAACCGGTACACGTTCCGCTCGGGGCGGCAGTCGTACCAGGACGTGGTGACCGCGAAGTCGTTCATCGGCGACCCGACCGGCAAGAAGGTCGTCGTGTTCGCCCAGGACGGCGCGTTCGGCGACGCCAACGAGGCCGCCGTGAAGGCCGTAATCGGCGGTGCCGGGGCCACCGTGAGCAGCGTCCGCGCGCCGGCCAGCGCCACCGAGTTCACCCCGTTCGCCAGCCAGATCTCCGCCGCCAAGCCCGATCTGCTCTTCGTCGCCTGGGCGGGCACCACCGCCCCCGCCATGTGGCAGACCCTCGACCAGCAGGGCGTGCTCTCCGCTACCACGGTCGTGACCGGCCTGGACATCCGCGCCTCGTGGCCCACGTTCGGCGCGGCCGGTGCCAAGATCTCCTTCCTGTCGCACTGGTTCGACGGTGCCGCCGACACCGAGGCCGCGAAGGCCGCCAAGGCGAAGATCCCCGGCGGCGCCCTCGACCTGTTCCACCCGGACGGCTTCGCCGCCGCGCAGATGGTCGTCCGCGCGGTCGAGCAGGGCGGCGACGACGTGGACAAGATGATCGCCGGGCTGGAGGGCTGGAGCTTCGAGGGCGTCAAGGGCCCGATGACGATCCGCGCCGAGGACCACGCCCTGCTCCAGCCGATGTTCCAGGCGAAGCTGGCCGGCAGCGGCAGCGCGTACACGGCGACCACCCAGAAGAGCCTGACCGGCGACGAGACCGCGCCGCCGGTCGGCCAGATGAAGGGCTGACCCGTGCTCGCCACCCGCGCCCTGACCTGGCGGATCGGTGAGGTCGCCATCGTCGACGACGTGCACCTCGACCTGGCGCCCGGCGAGTTCCTCGGCGTGATCGGGCCGAACGGCGCCGGCAAGACCTCCCTGTTCAACCTGATCACCGGCCTGCGCCCGCCGACCGGGGGCCAGGTCCTGCTGGACGGCGAGGACGTCACCGCCCTGCCGCCGCACCGGCGGGCCCGGCGCGGCCTGGGGCGTACCTTCCAGTCGTCGTCGGTGTTCGGCTCGCTGACGGTGCGGGAGAACGTCCGGCTCGCCGTACAGGCGCACCGGGGTGGCTCGATGAAGCTGTGGCGGCGGGCGGCGGCCGACCGGGGGGTGGCCGCCGCCGCCGACGCGGCGCTCGACCGGGTCGGCCTGCGCCACCGGGGTACGGCGCTCGCCGGCACCCTCGCCCATGGCGAGAAGCGCAAGCTGGAGATCGCCCTCCTGCTCGCCGGGGAGCCCCGGGTGATGCTGCTCGACGAGCCGATGGCCGGCGTCAGCGCCGAGGACGTGCCCGAACTGGTCGCGGTGATCCGGTCGCTGACCGGCGACAGCGGCCGGTCCGTGCTCATGGTGGAGCACCACATGGACGTCATCCTCGACCTGGCCGATCGGATCGCCGTGATGCACCACGGCGCGCTGCTGGCCTGCGACACCCCGGCGACCGTGATGGCCGACGCCACCGTCCAGGAGGCGTACCTGGGGGAGGCTCTGTGAGCGCGAGGAGTGAGCCGGGTTTGCGAGCCCCGCAGTCGCGAACGCAAGGCGGTGCTGTGACGGAACCGATCCTGTCGGTGGAGGACCTGTCGGTGCGCATCGCCGGGCTGCACATCCTCCAGGGGGTGTCGTTCACCGTCGCGCCGACCGGCGTGACCGTGCTGCTCGGGCGCAACGGCGTCGGCAAGACCACCAGCCTGCGCGCCGTCCTGGGCCTGACGCCCCGGGGCGGCGAGGCGCGCGGCACCGTGCGGATGGGCGGGCGGGACCTGCTCGACCGCCCCACCCACCGGCTGGTCCGCGACGGGCTCGGCTACGTGCCGGAGGACCGGGACGTGTTCGCCGGGCTCACCGTCGCCGAGAACCTGCGGCTCGCCGAGCGGCGGGGCACCACCCCGGCGTACGACCGGGTCTTCGCGCTCTTCCCGGAGCTGGACCGGCGCGGACGGCAACGGGCCGGCTCGCTCTCCGGCGGGCAGCAGCAGATGCTCGCCATCGGCCGGGTGCTGCTCAACGACAACCGGCTGCTGCTGGTCGACGAGCCGACCAAGGGGTTGGCGCCGAAGGTGGTGACCGAGGTGGCCGAGGTGCTGGAGCGGGTCGCGGAGTCGGTGCCGGTGCTGCTGGTCGAGCAGAACCTCGCCGTGGTCCGCCGGCTCGCCACCGACGCGGTGGTGCTCTCCGCCGGCCGGGTCGCCTGGGCCGGTGGCGCGGGCGAGCTGCTGGGCTCCCCGGAGCTGACCCGGTCCCTGCTGGGCGTGGGCTCCCCGGAGGTGCGCGCGTGAACACGATCGTCCTGCTGGCGCTGACCGGGCTCGGCCTGGCGGCGCTGTACTTCCTCGTCGCGTCCGGGCTGTCGCTGGTCTTCGGCCTCGCCGACGTGCTGAACTTCGCCCACGGCCTGTTTCTCGGCGTCGGCGCGTACGGGACGTGGTGGGCGGCGGGCAACCTGCCCGGAGCCGGCCCGGAGGGGCTCGGCTTCGTGCTCGCGGTCGCCTTCGGGGTGGCCGCCGGCACCGGTGTCGCGGTGCTGGTCGAGCTGGTGCTGATCCGGCCGCTGTACTCGCGCACCATCGAGCAGGTGCTGGTCACCGTCGGCCTGTCGCTGGCCGGGGTGGCGCTGCTCCAGGCCACCTGGGGCGCGGACGCCCGGCCGTTCCCCCGTCCGCAGTGGTCGCGGGGGGTCACCGGGATACTCGGCGCGCAGGTGCCCAACGGCGGGCTGCTGCTGATCGTCGCCGCGGCCGTGGTGCTGGGCGCGCTGCTGGCGTTCCTGCGCTGGACCCGGTACGGGCTGGTCATCCGGGCCGGCGTGGAGAACCGCGAGATGGTCACCGCGCTGGGCATCGACGTGCGCACGGCGTTCACCCTGGTCTTCGCGATCGGCGGGGCCGCCGCCGCGCTGGCCGGGGCGCTCGGCGGCGTCTACTTCGGCACCGTCTCGCCCGGCCAGGGCGGCTCGCTGCTGATCTTCGCCTTCATCGTGGTGGTGATCGGCGGCATGGGCTCCGTGGTCGGCTCCGCGTACGCGTCGGTCGCCGTCGGCCTGCTGCAACAGTTCGTCAACTACTACGGCGCGTCCGGCGTCGGCGACCTGTGCGTCGTCGCGCTGCTGGCCGTGGTGCTGCTGCTGCGCCCCCAGGGCATCGCCGGAAAGGTGGCTCACGCATGACCGACTCGATGGTCGAGGCCCCGCCGGCGCGGGTGCCGGACGAGCTGACGCCGCACCGGCGGGGCTGGCGCGGGCTGCGGCCGTACCTGCCGCTGGCGGCGCTGGCGGTGGCGGCGGTCCTGCCGTACTCGACCCTGGAACTGCCCGGGATCTTCGAGGGGCCGCTGAACTCGCCCGGCACCCTGCAACTGCTCGCCGTCTGCCTCGTCTTCGGCGGCCTGGCCGCCGGCTACGACCTGCTGTTCGGCCGCACCGGGATGCTCTCCTTCGGGCACGCCCTCTACTTCGCCGCCGGCGTGTACGGCACCGACATCCTGGTCACCCGGGCCGGACTGCCGCTGTGGCAGGCCGCGCTGCTCACGATCACCGGCGGGACGATCCTGGCCGGGCTGCTCGGCGCGGTGGCGCTGCGCACCGCCGGGATCGCGTTCGCCATGGTCACCCTGGCCTTCGCGCAGGTCGGGGCGATCCTGGTGGCCCGGGACTTCGGCGGGCTGACCGGCGGCGAGGAGGGACTGCCGCTGGACGTGTCCGGGCTGCCCGCCGGGCTGGTGGGGGTGGCCAACACGGTCAACCTGTACTGGCTGGCGCTGGCGTACCTGACCCTGGTGGTCCTCGTGGTGCACCGGGTGTCCGGGTCGCCGACCGGGCGGGTGCTCGCCGGGCTGCGCGACGACGAGCGGCGCGTCGGGGTGCTCGGGCTCGACCCGTACCGGTTCAAGCTGGTCGCGTTCACGCTGGCCGGCGGGCTGGCGGCGGGCGGGGGAGTGGTCTACTGCCTGATCGTCGGCGGCGCGTCCCCGCACGTCACCTCCAGCGAGCTGACCCTGTCGCTGCTGGTCATGGTGGTGCTCGGCGGCCCCGGCACCCGCTGGGGCCCGGTGCTGGGTGGCGTCGGCTACACGTACCTGGACCATCGTCTCACCGCGTTCGGCGCCAGCGACGCCGTGGAGTCCCTGCCGGCGTTCCTGAGCCGGCCCCTGTCCCAGCCCCTGTTCGTCCTCGGCACGGTCTTCATCCTGGCCGTCTACTTCTTCCCCGGCGGCCTGGCCAGCCTACGTTCCCGCCTCACCTTCCTGGCCCGCCTCCTCCCCACCCGCCGGACCTCTTGATCGACACGGCGGGGGCGGGTGCTGGTAGGAATGGTGGGTGGATCAGCAGGGGCGGGTGGCGGTACGGGAGCGGGCCGAGGCGGTGCTGCGTCGGCTGGCCGGCGACCACGCCCGGCTGCGGGAGGACCAGTGGCGGGCCATCGAGGCGCTGGTGGTCGACCGGCGTCGGGTGCTCTGCGTGCAGCGCACCGGGTGGGGCAAGTCGGCGGTCTACTTCGTGGCCACCGCGCTGCTGCGGGACCGCGACGAGCGGGGCGGACACGACGAGCGGGGCGGACACGACGAGCGGGGTGCGCGCGGCGCGCTCGGTGGCCCCGCCGACACCGGTCCGACGGTGATCGTGTCGCCGCTGCTGGCGCTCATGCGTAACCAGGTCGAGGCCGCCGCCCGCGCCGGTATCCGGGCCCGCACCATCAACTCGGCCAACCTCGACGAGTGGGACGCGATCACCGCCGAGATCCACGACGGCGCGGTGGACGTCCTGCTGATCAGCCCGGAGCGGCTCAACAACCCGGACTTCCGGGACGCCGTGCTGCCGAGGCTGGCCGCGACCACCGGGCTGCTGGTCGTCGACGAGGCGCACTGCGTATCCGACTGGGGGCACGACTTCCGGCCCGACTACCGGCGGCTGCGCACGTTCCTCGGCAACCTGCCGGAGCGTACGCCGGTGCTCGCCACCACGGCCACCGCGAACGCCCGGGTCACCGCCGACGTCGCCGAGCAGCTCGGCGACGCCCTCGTGCTGCGCGGCACCCTGGACCGGGAGTCCCTGCGCCTGGGGGTGCTCGACCTGCCCAGCCCCGCGCACCGGCTCGGCTGGCTCGCCGACCACCTGGACCGGCTCCCCGGCTCCGGGATCGTCTACACGCTGACCGTGGCGGCGGCCGGGGAGACGGCCGAGTTCCTGCGCTCCCGGGGGTACCCGGTCGCCTCGTACACGGGGCAGGCCGAGGACGTTGACCGGCGGGCCGCCGAGCAGGACCTGCTCGACAACAAGATCAAGGCGCTGGTCGCGACGAGCGCGCTCGGCATGGGCTTCGACAAGCCCGACCTCGGTTTCGTGGTGCACCTCGGCGCGCCGCCGTCGCCGATCGCGTACTACCAGCAGGTCGGCCGCGCCGGCCGTGCCGTCGAGCACGCCGAGGTGCTGCTGCTGCCCGGCGTCGAGGACGCGGCCATCTGGCGGTACTTCGCCTCGCTCGCGTTCCCGCCCGAGGAGCAGGTGCGCGCGGTGCTGGCCGCCCTGCGTACCGACCGGCCGCTGTCGACACAGGCCCTGGAGCCGATCGTCGACCTGCGCCGGGCCCGCCTCGAACTGATGCTCAAGGTGCTCGACGTGGACGGCGCGGTCCGCCGGGTGCGCGGCGGCTGGCTCGCCACGGGCGAGCCCTGGATCTACGACGAGGGCCGGTTGCGCCGCGTCGCCCAGGCGCGCACCGTCGAGCAGCAGGCCATGCGGGAGTACGCGACCACGCCCGGCTGCCGCATGCGGTACCTGCGGGAGTGCCTCGACGACGTCGGGGCGGGCGACTGCGGCCGGTGTGACCGGTGCGCCGCTCCGCTGTTCACCGCAGAGGTGTCCGGGCCGGCGCTGGGCGCCGCGCAGGGCTTCCTCGGCCGCCCCGGCGTGGAGATCGCGCCGAAGAAGCTGTGGCCCACCGGGCTGGACGCGGTGGGCGTACCCCTCAAGGGCCGGATTCCCCCGACGGAGCAGGCCCTAACCGGTCGGGCCGTGGGGCGGCTGTCGGACCTGGGCTGGGGCGGCCGGCTGCGCGAGCTGGTCGGCCCCGGCGCGGCGGACCGGCCGGTCCCCGACGACGTGGCCGGCGCGGTCGTCGAGGTGCTCAAGGCGTGGGCGCACGGCGACGACCCGTGGCCGCGCCGCCCGGTCGGCGTGGTCGCGGTCGGCTCCCGGCGGCGGCCGGAACTGGTCGGCTCGCTCGCGGAGCGAATCGCCGCGGTGGGCCGGCTGCCGCTGCTCGGCCAGGTGGTACCCGCCGGGCCCGACGGCCCGGACGGCCCGCGCGGCAACAGCGCCCAGCGGGTACGCGCGCTGCACGACGCCTTCGCCGTGCCGGACGGACTGGCCGGCGCGCTCGCCGGGCTGGATGGCCCGTTGCTGCTCGTCGACGACCTGGTCGACACGGGCTGGACGCTGACCATGGTGACCCGGCTGCTGCGCCGGGCCGGCGTACCCGACGTGCTTCCCCTGGCCCTGGCCGTCGCCGGCTGACCCGCCGCGCCCGCCGCCCGCCGCCGCGCGTTAGCAGGGGCCCCTTGTACAACAGAATGCGTTCCTGCTGACAAAGTTCCCGGGCGGGGCGGATTGCGATCGGTGCCACGCCGCGCAGCCGCTGGCCAGGCCCGGCCGGGCTCGGCGGTACCGTGGGCCCATGACCGATCAGCGACCCGACGCCGGGGAGCCGCAGCGGCCAGGGGTGCTGGTCGACCGGGGCACGTTGCGGCTCGCGCTGGTGGTCGGCGGGCTGGTGCTCGCGGTGCTGCTCGGGTTCGGCCTCGGGCGGCTCCACCCGCCCCCGGCGGCCGACGGGTACGCGCTGACCCCGGCCGGCGCGGACCACACCCACGCGCCGGGCGTAGGGGCGCACGACCACGGCGGCACCGCGGACGGGGGCGACGGTACGGATGTCGGCGGCCTCGCGGTCAGCTCCGGGGGCTGGACGCTGGCCCCGCTGTCGACCGACTTCGCCGCTGGCCGGGCCGGCGAGTTCCGATTCCAGGTGCGGGACGCACAGGGCCGGCCGGTGACCCGGTTCGCGGTCGTGCACGACAAGCCGATGCACCTGATCGTGGTCCGCCGGGACCTCACCGGGTACCAGCACCTGCACCCGACGATGGCGACGGACGGCACCTGGACTGTCCCGCTCACCCTGCCGCAGCCTGGCGTCTGGCGGGCGTACGCCGACTTCACGCTGGTCACCGACGACGGCGGGCAGAGCGCCCGGACATTGGGCACCGACCTGGCCGTCCCGGGTCGGTACGCGCCCCGACCGCTGCCGGCGGCGGCCCGCACCGCCACGGTGGGCGGCTTCGCGGTGAGCTGGTCGGGCGAGCCCGGGGTCGGCGTGACCCGGCCGCTGCGGTTCGAGGTGCGCGCTGCCGATGGCACCGCCCCGACGCTGGAGCGCTACCTGGGCGCGTACGGGCACCTGGTGGCGTTGCGCGAGGGCGACCTGGGTTACCTGCACGTGCACCCGGAGGCGGGGCCGGCCACGGCGGGGGTCAGCTTCCAGGTGACCGTGCCGGGGCCGGGTCGCTACCGGCTCTACCTCGACTTCCAGGTGGCGGGCGTGGTGCGGACGGCCGAGTTCACCCTGACCGTGCCCTGACCCTGCCGCACCGCCGCCCGCCGGGACAGCAAGCCGGGGCGGTCAGCCGGAACAGGGAACCGGGGCGGTCAGCCGGCGCGGCGGATCGGGCGGCGGGCCAGGTAACGGAGCAGGTCGCGTATGTGGTGCTTCTCCTCGGCCGGCACGGCCGGATCGGCGAGCCGCTGGAGGATGACCCGCACGTCGGCCTCGACCTGCCCCTCGTCGCCGCGCCAACGCGGAACGGGCCCCGAGTCGGGTAGCCCCAGGGCCCGGAAGGCCGCCGCCACCGGCAAGTCGAGCGCCGCGCAGAAGCCGCGCACCTTCGCCAGCTCGGGGTAGTCCTGCCAGTCGCCGGCGAGCCAGCGGAAGACGGTGGACCGACCCACCCCGGTGTGCGATGCCAGGTCGCTGACGGTCCAGCCCCGTTCCTCGCGGGCGTCGTCGATGGCACGTCGGACGAAGCGCGCGAACGCCATCTGTGGCGAAACCTCGGGCGAAGCCATCCCTGCGCGGTCTTCCTTCCGGCCGGAGCACCCGGACGGTGCTCCATGAGGGTAGTACCACCGGCGGTGGAAGCAAGCTCCCACCCGCCCCGTTCGTCCCGATCGGCGCAGTCTCGGGCCAGCCACCTGCGAATATGACTCATGTTTCTTCCCGTCGAGTGGGAACGTTCCCACGGGAAGGGTATCGGGGCTGCGGGTGGTTGCCGTACGTCAACTAAGCTCGATGCTCGTCCGCCCACCGTCCGTGGCCGTCCGCACCCGCCGAACGCGCGATGAGGAGCAACATGACCGAGCCGAGACGTCCGGTGCCGTACTGCCCGGGTGCGGTCAGTTTCTTCTTCGTGACCCAAGCCGGCGTCCTCGCCGCCGGCTTCTGGGGCTGGCTCCTGGTCCTGGTGCTCGACTCCGATCGGGTCACCGGAGCGCAGGTCCTCGCCGCCACGGGCGCGACCACCACGACGCTGGTCGGCGTGGTGCTCGGCGCGCGGCTGGCCCTGCAACGCAACGCGGCGGTGCGGCACGCCGAGCTCAAGCGGCAGTTGGTCGACATCTCCTGGAACGCCTTCGCCGCCGCCGGGAACGCGCAGACCCCGGCCAAGGTGGTGCCGTTCCCGACGGTCACGTCGGACGCCGGGCACCCCGTTGGCCGGGGGCGGGGGGACCGGGTCACGCTGTTCGACCGGAGCGGCGGCAACGAGCGGGCCCCGGGACGGGACCGGGGCGGCAACGGCGACCGTCGCCGCTGAGCGACCCGCCGCGCGTGACCCGGCACCGAGCCGGGCAGCGCCGAACGGGCCGATGCTGGGCGACCCGGCCCCGACCGGGGCAGCGCCGGCCGGGCCGGTGCAGGGATCGGCGCGGCGGTGGCCGGGCGGGTCAGCCGGTCGGCGGCGCGGCGAGCAGCGTCTCCAGGCGCGGGGTGACCTGCCACTGGTCGACCAGCGCCCGGTAGTCCGCCCGCTGCTCGGCCGTCGGCGGGCCACCCGCCCGGCGTGCCCGGATCAGCAGGTTCCGGGGTGTGTGCCGGGAGTCGACGAACTCGACCACCTCGGTCCGATACCCGTGCAGCCGCAGCAGCGCCGCCCGCAGCGAGTCGGTCAGCACGTCCGCGAAGCGCTCACGCAGGATGCCCTGCCGGGTCAGCAGGTCGTACGGGGCCGGGGTCGGCCGGGCGCGTAGCTGGGCGGCGAGGTCGTGGTGACAGCACGGCGCGGCGAGCACCCAGCGGGCGTCCCAGCGCACCGCCCGGGCCAGGGCCTCGTCGGTGGCGGTGTCGCACGCGTGCAGGGCCAGCACCAGGTCGGGAGCGGGGTCGACCACCGCGTCGGCGATCGTGCCGGCCACGAAGGTCACCCGGCCGGTCCAGCCCAGCCGCCCGGCCAGCTCGGTGTTGCGCTGCCGCTGGTCCTCCCGCACGTCGACGCCGACCAGCCGTACCTGAAGGCCCCGCTGCGACAGGTACCGGTACGCGGCGAAGGTCAGGTACGCGTTGCCACAACCGAGGTCGACCACCCGCAGCGGCCCGGTGAGGTCGTCCGGCAGGGTCGCCGCCAGCGCCCGCAGGAACGCGTCCACCTGCCGGCGCTTCGCCGCCGAGCCGCCGATCTCGGTGAAGATCTCGTCGCCCGGGTCCAGCAGCCACTCCTTGGTTCGGTCGTGCCCGCCTGGCTCGGCGGCTGGCCGGGCGGCGACGGCCCGGTGCACCTGCGCCTCGCCGGACTTGGTCACCCGCAGCTGGAGCGTCACGTCCGTGGTTTCCACGTGCCAGTTGCCGAACGGCTCGGCCAGCAGGGCGTCCACGGCCGTCCCGGCCTCCGCGCCGGGCGCGAGGTTGCGGGTGTACGGGCGGGCCCCGTCGGAGGTGGCGATCTGCAACCTCGGGCCGGCCTTGAGGGCGACGGGGCGCAGCTCGGCGCGGACCACCGAGGGCCGGTGCCCCTTGCGGCGGCCGGCGGCGACCGCCCGGGTCAGCGCGGGGTCGAGCAGCAGGGCCCGGACCTCGGTCAGGGCGGCGTCCAGGGGTTCGGGCATCTCTCCATCTTCCTCGCCGCGACGGGTGGCGGGCGCGGGGGTGATCCACGGCGGGACGCCGGGGGCGCGGTATCGGCGCGCCGGGGTCGATCAGCGCTGGAACGGGACATCCCCCGCGCCGGCGGGCCGGAGCGGGGGATGTCGACGGTCACGCGTGGGTCAGTCGGCGGTCGCCTCGGCGGGCGTACCCGCGCTCGATCCGCCACCCCGGCGGCGCCGGCGGCGGCGGGGCTTGGCCGGCTCGCCGTCGGCGGACGCCGCGGCGGGCCCGGAGCCGGACGGCTCGGCGGAGATCACCACGGTCGGCTCGCCGGCCACGACCTCGCCGACCCGGCGGCGACGCCGGCGGCGCGGGGTGCGGGAGTCGTCCTCGGCGGCCTGCCCGGTCGGGGCCTCGGCGGCGTCGGGCGTGGCGTCGGAACGGCTCCGGCGGCGCTCGCCTTGACTGCGGGGCTCGCCCCGCTCGCCGCGCCGGGGGCCCCGGCCGCCGCCGGTGTCGCCACGCCGGGACCGGCCGCCGAGGTCCTCCTCGACCTCCGCCGACAGCCCGGCCCGGGTCCGCTCCGCCGTGGGCAGGGTGCCGCTGACGTCGCGGGAGATGGCCAGGTCGGTGTAGAGGTGCGGCGAGGTGTGGTACGTCTCCGGCGGCTCGGGCATCTCCAGCCCGAGCGTCTTGTCGATGATCCGCCAGCGGGGCATGTCGTCCCAGTCGACGAAGGTCACCGCGACGCCCGTGGCGCCGGCCCGGCCGGTGCGGCCGATCCGGTGGGTGTAGGTGTCCTGGTCCTCGGGGCAGTCGTAGTTGATGACGTGGGTCACGCCGCTGACGTCCAGGCCCCGGGCGGCCACGTCGGTGGCGACCAGGATGTCGATCTTGCCGGCCCGGAACGCGCGCAGCGCCCGCTCCCGGGCACCCTGACCCAGGTCGCCGTGCACGGCGGCCACGGCGAAGCCGCGGAAGTCGAGGTCCTCGGCGACCCGGTCGGCGGCCCGCTTGGTGCGGGTGAAGATCATGGTGAGGCCGCGCCCCTCCGCCTGGAGGATGCGGGCCACGATCTCGATCTTGTTCATCGAGTGGGTGCGGTAGACGAGCTGCTCGGTCTGCGGCGACGGCCCGGTCTCGGCGGTGTGCCCGGCGTGAATCGTCATCGGCTGGCGCAGGAAGCGCCGGGACAGCGTGACGATCGGATCCGGCATGGTGGCCGAGAAGAGCATCGTCTGCCGGTCCTCCGGCAGCATCGCGAGGATCTTCTCGACGTCGTCGAGGAAGCCCAGGTCGAGCATCCGGTCGGCCTCGTCGAGGACCAGCGCGCGGACCCGGTCGAGCCGCAGGTGCTTCTGCTTCTGCAGGTCCATCAGCCGGCCCGGCGTGCCGACCAGGATCTCCACGCCCTTGCGCAGCGCGTCGATCTGCGGCTCGTACGCCACGCCGCCGTAGATCGGCAGCACCCGGACGCCCCGCGTGCGGCCGGCGGCGGCCAGGTCCTTGGCGACCTGGATGCCCAGCTCGCGGGTGGGTACGACGACTAATGCCTGTGGCACGCCGTCGCCGCCCTCGGCGGGGGCGAAGACCCGCTCCAGCAGCGGCACGCCGAAGCCGAGCGTCTTGCCGGTGCCGGTCGGTGCCTGCCCGATCATGTCGACGCCGCGCAACGCGATCGGGATCGCGTACTCCTGGATGGCGAAGGCGCGGGTGATGCCGGCCTCGGCCAGCGCTTCGACGGTCTCCGGCCGGGCGCCTAGCTCGGCGAAGGTGGGTGCCTCCGGGCGGACCGGAGCGGTCGGAGCCAGCTCCTGGTCAACTGTGAGATCGAAAATCTGCTCGCTCATATGGATTTGGGGGTGCCCTCTCGTGGTGCGCCCCGTCAAGTCCTCAGGGCGCGGTCGGTAGTGGCGCGGGCCACACGGTCGGGGGCAGGAATCGCCGAGCCGGACCGGGCCGCACGCGCGCCGTGGGCAGGACTTCGGGTCGGACCGGCCTTTCGGCCAGGTCGGCACCCACGGCAACTGCCCCATACTACCTGAGCCGCCCTGAAGTCGTCCCTGTTCAGGGGTAGGACCCGGCAGGCAGGGCCGACGGCTGTGATCTGGGCCACTCTCCCCTGCCCGGTTGCGCCCCGTTCCGCCGAGTTCAGGACGCCTTTCCCCTGCCTGACGCCGCCCGCCTCCCGACGCCTCCCGTCTGGATGATCGAGGAGTTTCGGTCAGGGTCGGCTCCCCGGGTG